>JBBIKH010000027.1:0-24090 GCA_037445575.1 bacterium | reverse complement strand
CCTCTTGGACCGCCTGGGGAATTGCGGCGTCCACAAGCTGGGTGGTGCAATTTTCGGCGAAGCTTTCTGTGTCGGCGACTTCGATAGTGAGGATTTCGACCTGGTGTGGCATGGGAACCCCCATCCCCCTGGCAAGTTCTATAGCCGCCCGGAGTCCCACGTGGTGCGCCGAGAGAAAACCCGTGCCGCTGCCCAGATCTTCAAGAGTCAGCCATCGAAGGGTGCCCGGGGGATGACGACCAGTGCGCACCGAGTCAATAATGATCGCCCGCTCGTAGCCTTGCAGAAGCTCTGCAAGGGTAAACCCTGCCAGTTGTGTTTCTTTGACCTCTACTTCACCTTCGGGCAGCAGTCGGCGCAGCTCCCGAGCGACATATATGCCCACGCCGTCATCTGCCCGCAGGGTATTCCCCATTCCCAGCACGAGCGTCTTCATCGGCGCAGCGTGCGGAGCAGCTCTCCGTGCTTGTCGTAAATGTTGACCACCAAGGGCGTCTCCCCTGGCAGAGAATGGGTGGCGCAAGCGAAGCACGGATCATAAGCTCGAAACGCCATCTCCACCATGTTGAGAAGGCCCTCGGAGACCTCCCCGCCTTTGATCAACCCCTGTGCGGCCTTTTCTACAGACATGGCGATCGCCGCGGCGTTGTTCACCGTAGCCACGATGAGGTTCGCCTTGGTGATCACTCCGCGCTCATCGGTCTGGTAGTGGTGGTACAATGTGCCACGAGGTGCCTCTACCACCCCGATGCCCTCAGTAGGAATCTCCGTAGGGATGGTGCGGATGTTCGGGTCGAGAATCTCTTCATCCTGCGCCAGTTCCAGGAAGCGTTCCGCGGCATACAGGAGCTCGATAAGACGCGCCCAGTGGTAGGCCAGGGTGTTATGCGCGGGCTTGCCCAAGGTAGCGAACATCTTCTCGTATTCAGCCTGTGCCAAAGGAGTGGCCATACCGTCGGCAGCGTTCAGGCGCGCCAGCGGGGCAACGCGGTATACCCCGCTGTCAGGGCCATCGACAAACCCTTTCCACCCGACAGCCTTGAGGTAGGGAAACTTGATGTAGCTCCACGGTTCAACGTGCTCGGCAATGTGCGCCAGATAGTCCCTGGGTTTGAACTTTACAAATTCCCGGCCAGAAGGGTCCACCACTCTGACCATGCCATCGTAGAAATTCACCCGATTCTTCTCGTCCACGAGTCCCATGTAGTAGGTCGTGTGTTTGTACACATCGCCGACTACCACATCCACATAGGCCTGGTTCTTGAGGACAATATCCTCGAAGGCTTTCAGCGCGAACTGGGCGAAGACGACTGCATCCTTGCCGATCTGGATGTACTCTTCGCGGTCCTCCTTGGAGACACCTTTCGAGACTCCCCCGGGTAGGTTGCACACCGGGTGAATGACCCTGCCGCCCTGTTTCGTGATGACGCTGCGCAGCCGCTTGCGGATGTCGATCACCGTCTTGCCCGCTTCCAGGCCTACTTGCTGGATGACGCCCAGGATGTTGCGCTGCCCTGGCGGTGCCTTCGGGCCGACGATAAAGTCTGGTCCTCCGAGGAAGAAGAAGTGGAGGGCGTGATCTTCCGCCATGAACGCGCTGTTGATCAGCTCTCGGATCTTCTTCGCGGCCGGAGGTGGATCGACCTTGTACAGGTCGTCCAGGGCTTTGCCTGAGGCCATATGGTGGGTAGTGGGACAGACGCCGCAGATCTTTGGGGTAATGCGCGGCATCTCCTCGGCAAGTCTCCCTTCCGCGAACTTTTCGAAACCGCGGAGCTCCGGAATCTGCAGGAACGCTTTGCTGACGTTGCCGGCATCGTCCAGGAAGATCTCGATCTTGCCGTGTCCTTCCAGCCTGGTAATGGGGTCAATGGTCACACGCTTAGGCATGGGTGGCCTCCATCTTCTTGCGCCGGAGAATGGACTTTGGTAAGCTGTACATGTAGAAGAGCCCGGCGGGGTCGATTACGGAGTCCATGATCCTTTCCACCTCATCCGGGTCGTTAGCGTCAATGATCGACGCCAGGGCGGAGAGGAATTTTGCTCCTATGTCGATCACGCCCTTGGTCGGGCCAAAGCAGCCTCGACATGGCATGTTAGCATTGATGCACCTTTCCCCACATCCTCCTCGCGTTGCTGGCCCAAGACAGATAATGCCCTGGGCGAGGAAACACTTGCTTGTGTCCACGGGGACCAATGAGACGCGCTTGATCTCCTTGATGGAGATCTTTTCCGGTTTGGTCTCGTTAAGGGCACAGGTGTCACAAAGAGCTTTGGCAGGGGCCAACACCTCCCCCTTCTCAGGGAGTTCCCCCTTCAGGATCGCCGTGACCGCATTCATGATCAGATCCGGGGGCGGCGCACACCCAGGAAGGTAGTAATCCACGTCAATGACTTGGTCCAGCGTACGCACGGTGTCGTAGAATTCCGGCAGGTGGAGCTCGCCATACGGCGTGGGCACACGCTGTTGTGGCATCACCTGCTCGGGGTTAACCACGGACGGGTCTTCCTGATAGACGCGTTCAAAGATGCTCTTGCGATCCCAGAAGTTCGCCAGGCCAGGCACGCCACCCAGGTGTGCACACGAGCCAAAAGCAACGACCAGCTGCGACTTTTGTCGCAAGAGCTTGGCCATCTCTTCTTGCTCTTCTGTGCGCACGGCGCCGTTGACAAACGCCACGGCGATTTCACCGTCGCCCATGGCTTTCACATCCGCCTTCTTAAAGTCCAGGGCAACTGGCCAGAACACGATGTCGACTGCTTCCACAACCTTGAGGATGTCCTCGGCCAGGTCGACGACCGCCTCCTCGCATCCGCCGCAGGACGCGTTCCAATAGAAAGCAACTTTCGGTTTGGCCATAAGTTCTTTCCTCGCTGCGATCTTTTCTCTCCGCCCAAAGAACTCTGGACGCACCTACCGCAACGTGCCGTGATACACCGAAGTCAGCTGGCGCTTGCGGACCTCTGGGTTGGTGTAGTCCGGAAGTAGCATGGGTGCCACTCGGTCTGTCACAACCCCCGCTTCCTCCAGCTGGCGATGGTAGGACACCACGTGCTCTAGGCTCAGGGCGCCGTCACCGTTGACGTTCTTCACGTACTCTGCCGCGCTAACTCCGGCAATGCGTCCAAATACCGTCACATCGAGCAAAGAGTTACCCATCAGGCGATTTTCACCGTGGACACCGCCGGTAACCTCGCCCGCTGCATACAGCCCTGGCACACATGTTTCGCACCTGTTGTTTATTTCCAGGCCGCCATTCTGATAGTGGAGCGTGGGATAGATTAGCATAGGCTCTTTGGAGATATCGATGCCAAAGCGACGGAACAGGATTGCCTTGCCCGGGAACTCGCGTTTGACGGTGCCCTCTCCCATGAGGAGGTCGATCATCGGCGAGTCCAACCACACTCCGACCTTGCCGGTGGGGGTTCGGATCCCCTTGTTGACCTCAGGAGAGCATTCGCGGATGACGCACGCCGACTCGACGTCACGTGGCTCCCGCTCGTAGACGAACTGCTCGCCGTACTTGTTGACCAGGTTGGCACCCGCACCCCGGAACTTTTCGGTGATCAGCAACCCTTCTGCCTGCTCGGGATACACCGCCCCGGTGGGGTGATACTGCACCGTGTGCAGGAAGCAGATAGGTACCCCGGCTCGGTAGCCTAGCACCACGCCGTCAAAGGTAGCTCCGTAGTGATTGGTGGTCATAAAGTTCTGCACATGGAGCCGTCCACTTCCGCCGGTTGCCAGGATGACCGCCTTTGCTTTGACGAGATGGTACTCCTCCGTTTCCAAGTTGTAAAGCACTGCTCCAGCACAATGGCCGTGTTCGTTGAGCACCAGTTCCACGGCCGGGCTGAACTCCAGTACTTTGATCTCCGGATGATTCCGCACCTCGTCGCGGAGGGTGCGCATGATTTCGGCGCCGGTGATGTCACCGGCGTAATGCATGCGTTTGCGGCAAGTGCCCCCACCGTGCATGGACTGCAGGCGACCATCCGGAAACTTGCTGAACATCATGCCCAAGCTTTCCAGCCACGCCAACACCTTTGGCGCTTCCGTCACGAGCGTGTAGACGAGCTCTGGGTCGTTGGTAAAGTGGCCTCCACCCATCACGTCCAAGTAGTGGTAGTAGGGCGAGTCCTTTTCCACCTTGCTGGCCCCCTGGATGCCGCCCTCGGCCATCATGGTGTTGGCGTCGCCGTTGCGGAGCTTGGTGGCAATGATCACCCTCGCTCCATGTTGGTGGGCCATGAGCGCGGCCGCGTTACCTGCGCCACCGGCACCTATGATCAGCACGTCGGTCTCGTAGTGGACCTCGCTCAGGGGAAAGGTGGCCGGATTGATGCGGCTGCGCGCCTCCAGCAAGTCTGCGTACTCGTGGGGAATAGCGTACCCTTTGCTCGGCCCCACTTTGAGCTCGCGGCGCGTCCCCTCAATATAGTCCGGATGATACTTGCGGAGGATCTCCCCCCGTTTTTCCACGGGGATGGCTGGGAACTCCTCCCCCCTCTTCTTCCTCTCTACGCGCGCCGGCCGAGTTTTCTCGACGATTTTGATGAGCTCCCGCAACTCCGGCGTGTATGGCATCTTAGACCTCCTATAGCCACAAGATCAGGCGCGACCGGCATGAGAACGCACAGGCCAGCCGTGCCCAGCTTGGGACGGTGCACAGCTACAAGTGGCGCGTATCCTGAGGAACCCAGGACTCGTCGCTCATGTCGGGTTCCACTTCCCGTTCTGCATACAGTTTCTTGAGCACCTCTTTGGGCGCCTTCATCAGCTCACGCAGGTCGCCTTCGTAGCGCCCTTCCTCTATCTGCTTCACCCGCTGCGCAAGGTGTTCGGCGCGCGGGGCAATGTATTTGCCGTACAGTCGTCGGCACAGGATGGCCACGTTATACTGCACTTCCTCGGCTGGACAGCGAGCAGCACACAAACCACACATCACGCAGTCGAACGAAAGTTTGGCCACCGCCTCAATATTCCCCCGTATCGCCTCGGAGATGTACTGCATGACCTCGATATCCATTGGGCAGCTGCGTGTGCAGGTGTTGCAGCCAATGCACTTAAAGATTTCGGGATACAGCTTAGCCACCTCGCTGCCCACAGGGCGAAGCTTTTCGAGGTCGTAGATAGCCTTGTTGGCTGGGAAAAAAGGGATTTGCGTGAGGTACATATTGGGCTCAACGACCGTCTGGCAGGCCAAGCCCACTTCAATGCGGTAGCTCCCCGGCTTACGGTAGACCGTGGCGCAGGCACCGCAGATACCCCCGCGGCACCCGCAGCCGCGCACAAGCTGGTAGCCCGCATACTCCATGGCCTTTTGAATGGTCAGGCTCGACGGGACCTCATACTTTTTGCCCATGATGTAGATGGGGACCAAGTCGCCTCGTTGTTGGGCACTGCCCTCAGCCATTCCCAAGCCTCCTTTGTCACAACTCCAATTGCAGTGGGCCCAGGGCCCGGATCTGCTCGGTGAATTCATCCATGGTCTGGGCGAACTTTTTTCCTTCGGCCGCGGAGATCCATTCCAGGCGCAGGCGTCCGTCCTCGATGCCCATCTGGCGCAGCATTTTCTTCATCAAGGCCACCCGGCGCAAGGTTTTGTAGTTGCCCTCCTGGTAATGGCAGTCACCGGGGTGGCACCCCCCGAGGAAAACGCCATCGGCCCCGCTCTTGAAAGCCCAGAGCACATGCTGGGGGTCTACCCGGCTGGAGCAAAGAAACCGGATATTCACACCATTGGGTGCATACTTCATGCGCGAGGTGCCAGCCAGGTCTGCCCCGGCATACGTGCACCATTTGCAGAGGAAGCAGATAATCTTGGGCTCGAACATGACTACTCCATCAGGCTGACGGTGATCATCTCTTCGATCTGCGCATCGGTCAGATTGCGCTGCTGGGTGGCGCCCGAGGGGCATGCGGCCACGCAGGCCCCACACCCTTCACAGAGTGCCTCTTTGACGATCGCGATTCCCTTCTCTTTGTCGAACTCGCGGGCCTCGTATGGACAGACGGGAATGCACATATGGCATCCGCTGCAGAGGTCTTCGTCCACGAACGCAATGGTGGGCTCGTGGGCCATTGCCTCCTGGGAGAAGACACCGATCACTTTGCTTGCGGCGCCGCTTGCCTGGGCAACCGCCTCCGGGATGTCCTTTGGCGCCTGTGCACACCCGGCCAAAAAGAAACCAGCGGTCATGCTTTCGACGGGGCGCAACTTGGGATGGGCTTCCAGAAGAAAGCCCCCGTCGCTGCATCCGATCTTGATGCGTTTTACCAACTCCTCGGTGCCTGCACTGGGCACGATCGCGGTCGCTAGCACCACCATGTCCGCCGCAATCTCGACTTTGCGCCCAGTGAGCGTGTCGGCTCCCCACACCATGACCTTGTCGCCATCCTGGAAGATCTTGGCCACTTTGCCGCGCAAGAAAATGACCCCATCCTCATCAATGGCGCGCTGGTAGAATTCCTCGTATCCTTTGCCGTTGGTGCGCATGTCAATGTAGAAAACATAGGGTTGGCCGTCTGGCACGGCATGTTTGTAGAGCATTGCGTGCTTGGTGGTGTACATGCAGCAGATCTTCGAGCAATAGGCCTTATGCAGCTCGGGATCACGCGAGCCTGCGCACTGGACAAAGACCACTTCCTTTGGCACAGTGCCGTCCGAGGGTCGGCGGATCTGCCCAGCCGTGGGGCCAGAGGCGGAGAGCAACCGCTCGAAGGCAAGTCCGTCAATGACATCCATGATCTTGCCCCCGACATACTCCCCAAGGTTGGCGATGGGATAGGTATCGTAGCCGGTGGCCACGACCACCGCACCAACCGATTCCTCCAGGTATTGATCTTCCTGCTCCCAGCGTATTGCCTTTACCTCGCAGAACTTCTCACAGGCCTTGCAGGTGCCTTTCAGGAAATAGGTACAATTGACCCGGTCGATCACCGGCTTGTTCGGCACTGCTTGCGGAAATGGGGTATAGATGGCCTTGCGCATGCCCAAGAAGCGTTCGAATTCGGAGGGAACCTTCTTTGGGCATTTTTCGACGCAGACACCGCAGCCAGTGCACACATCCCAGTCGACGTAGGCGGCCTTGCGGCGGATCTTTACCTTGAAGTTGCCGATATACCCTGAGATATCCTCCACCTCGGAGTAGGTGAGCAGCCTGATGTTCGGGTGCTGGGCTACGGCGACCATCTTGGGGGTCAGGATACATTGCGAGCAGTCGAGAGTGGGAAACGTCTCCGAGAGCTGGATCATGTGCCCGCCGATGGAAGGCTCTCGCTCCACCAGAACCACTTCGTAGCCAGCGTCCGCTATGTCCAGAGCCGCCTGGATGCCGGCAATTCCTCCACCGATCACCAGGGCCCTCTGCGTGATCGGCACCATAACCGGCTCCAACGACTGGTTATAGCGCACCTTCTCGATGGTACTCCTGGCGATCTTGAGGGCTTTTGCGGTGGCCTGCGCTCCGTCCGTGTGCACCCAGCTGCACTGTTCGCGGATGTTAGCAATCTCCACCTGGTACGGGTTCAGGCCGGCCATGCGCCCTGCCGTGCGGAAGGTGAGCTCGTGCAACGTTGGGGAACAAGCGGCGACAACAACCCCGTCCAGATTGAGCTCTTTGATCTTTTCCCTCACCAGGGCCTGGCCTGGCTCAGAGCACATGTAGATGTAGTCGGTCGCGAAGGCCACCCCCGGATGTTTGGCCAGCTCCGCGGCCAGACGCTTTACGTCAACCACCCCTGCGATGTTGTGCCCACAATGGCAGACGAACACACCTATCCGTTTCATCGTTCACCCTATTGCAGTAAGTTCTTCTGTCGCAAAAGCGGCCGCACATCCACATAATGCAGGTCAAGGCCGAGGACCTTCTCATCGAGGCCCAACGCCAAAGCCAACAGCTGGGTGAAAAACATCACTGGCACATGTTGGAAGCCCGGGTACGACTTTGAAATGTCGCGTTGACGCAGGTCCATGTTGTAGTAGCACAGAGGACAGCTGAGTGCAAGCACTTCAGCGCCGCTCTTTACCGCGGAGGTGAGGATCAGGTGCGAGAGGCGAGAAGCGCTCTCAGGCGCAGAAAGGGCCAGATAGGAGCCACAGCACTCGCTCTTGAAGGGAAAGTCGATAACCTCGCAGCCCAACGCTGCTAAGAACTGCTCGAAGATCGTCGGGTTTTCGGGGTCGTCGAACGCCACCTCCTTTGGCGGACGTAACAGTTTGCATCCATAGTAGGGCGCCACTTTCAATCCGTTCAGGGGTTTCTTGGTAGCCTTGGCCAGCCTATCCCAGCCGAACCCGTCCCTGAACACCTCCAACAGATGCAGCACTGCCACTTCGCCTTCATAGTCTGCGGGAGCCTGAGTCTGCTCCTTGTAGGGGCGCACCGGGTCGTCGTCGCGCAGAAAGGCGTTGACACGCTGCCGTCGCAGGTCGTCAACGGCTATGGCCCGATTGGCGCGTTTGAGGGTGCTGTAACAGAAGGCACAAGTGGTCGTCACCTGGCTATTGCCGCCTTCGCGCACATTGCGAAGGATGCGGATTTGCGGAACGAGGTTGGCGATCTTCTCTTCGGTGAGTGGGTAGGTGGCGCCGCAGCAGGTCCAGTTCTCAAGCTCCTGAAGGTCTATTCCCAGTTCTCGGGCCGAGGCCTTTGTCGTCTCATCCAAGTGAACAGCTTTGTCTCTGACCGTGCACCCTGGGTAGTACGCGAGCTTCATGCACCGTTCCTCTTCAAAGGCCATACTTGCGGAAGGCGCTGACGAGCGCCTGCTGCGGCACTTCCGTCAGTACCTCCTCCGGAACGTCTTCTGGCGCCAAGTACTCCACCTTTCCCGCCATGGCGAGCATGCGCAAAGCCTCAGCCAATCGCGAAAAGTCGATCCCTTTTGGGCAGCGAGAGTAGCACTGAAAGCACGAGGCACACAGCCAGATCGTCTTGCAGCCCAGCACGTCCTGCTCTTGCCCCAACTGCAGCAAGCGGATGACTTGGCTCGGGATAAGGTCCATCTCCGGTGTCATCGGGCACCCAGAGGAGCATTTGCCGCACTGGTAGCACTCCCGCGGATCGACCCCGCTGAGGCTGCGCACACGTTCTGCAAACTCGCTGTTCACAACCTTGCCGGCGAGGAGGACTTTGCCATGTTGCCCTGCCCGCTCTGGCATCAAGCGGCCCCGTACGGCCTCCACATCAGCGGTTACTTGCGCCATCGTTTCCTGCTTTCCTCTGCCGCAATGAACGATGAGCTGCCTACAGACGCAGCTGTCCACAGTTTCGTTGCGGAGTGTAAACTCCACAAACTCCGTGCCACGCGAGCCCAGGCGGTGCCTGGGCGGCGCTCAAGATTAACAGCGTCTTGACTCAGAAGCATCTCCTGCGCATTGCTGACCCTCACCTGGGTTTCCCACTTTTGGGAATGAGTTCGCCCCCCCTTGCCATTTTCGGGAAGGTCCGGATCGGCGCGCTCACGTGCCGGCCCGGCAGTATTCCCTGCCGAGGGGGCTATCCAGCCGCTTCCAGGCTGTCTGGGGGCACCCGATCGCCATGGGTTCGCCGCAGCTGGAGCAGTCGTGACCGCTGGTGTTCAAAGAGCGAAAAGACCAGAGGCGGGGTGTCTTTGACCCTCTCGGAGTAGATCTTCTCGAGTCGATCGATCTTGGCGAGGTTCTCGGGCACTCTGATTGCGAACTGTTCCCGATATGCATCCCGCGGATAGTCACGGCCGAGCACCTTCTTGAACAGCGCTCGCAGGTCTTCATAGCGAGGCAAAAGGCCCGTGGGACCGACAATGGCACCTACTTCATCGTGAACCCTCGGCTCCATCCACTTCAGCCACACGCGTTTGTCTTCGCGATCGTTTAGAAACTCTCCTCGTTCATTCCGGAGAAAATAGTTGACCGAAAAGATACGGGGCGGCTTCTTCAAGCCCGTGCCGAAGTCGAGGTTGTCCTGGATGTATCTCCCAATGGGCACGGAGAGGAAATCAAGGTTGGACTTGGGGTTGAAAACGCGCACTCCCTCCTGCCCGATGGTGGCGGCTGTGGTTTCTGACTCCAAGGCAGCGCCCTTGGTGATGATGCCATGGGCCCAGTCAAAGGCCTCTTCCACCGGAACCCAGGTATCAGAGTCCCTGGCCCCATAGATGATGCCAGCCACCGGGACACCTTCCGGGTCATCCAGGCGCGGATCGACGTTTTCCATCCGACGGAGCTCGTAGGTGAAACGGGCATTCTTGTGCGAGGGCGGCACTTCAGCGCCAGAATCGTCTTTTTTCCCTGGGGTCCATTCGCCGGCGTATTTGACTCCTCGCGAAGGGGAAGCGTAGCCCATGCCGTTCCAGTAGACGTCGCGCTCCTCGGTCACCAACACGTTGGAGAAAATGACCTCGCCGGGGCTACGCAGGACCTTCCAAATCAACGGATCGTCCTTGGGATTTACCCCGTCGATAATGCCAAATACCCCTTTCTCCACATTCACGGCTCGCACTTGGCCGTCGATCTTGCGCAGGTAGGCGATGTCGTCGCCGAGGATGGTCTCACCAGGCACCGTGGCAGTCGAGGTTTTGCCACACAAGGAAGGGAAGGCCCCCGTGAAGTAACTGATCCTACCGCTTGGTCCGTGGACGCCCATGATCAGCATGTGTTCTGTGAGCCACCCTTCCTGCGAGGCGCGCTTGATCGCCAATCGCATGGCGAGCTCTTTTGGTCCAATGCTATTGCCGCCGTATTGCGTGTTGACGCTGTAGATAACCTCCTCTTCCAAGTCGATGTAGACTCGCCGCTTTTCGATATTACTGCAAACGAGGAGGCCCAGCCCGCCCTCCTGCAACTGCCCCTGTGCGTGCACCACCCTGAAAAAGCGGGCCGAAGGACCCAGACGGACGAACTCTTCATAGCCCGGACGGTACAGGAGATCTTCACTGTGGGCCACGTACGCCGAATCGGTGATCTGCACGCAGGGGATGCTGAACTCTGAGCCCACAGGCCCCAGGCAAAAGAACTTCACAAACATCTCCCGTCCGACCATTGAGTCGCGAAGCAAGGAGCGTATCTCCTTAAGCCCAGCGCCTCGTTCTATGGAGTTGATTTCCGGTCCCAGTTCGGTGCCGTGAGGCAAGAGAAACTGCGTGCCTCGTTTGTCCCGCGCTTGGTCAAGGGGGCTATCGAAGTGGATGGTGTGTCCGGGCGTAGCCAGCAAGGCTTCTTCGCCCTTTGCCAGCGCAGCCTGCCGTGTGTACTCGCGGTCCTCCTCACTATCGGTGCCAATGAACACCTTGTCCGGATTGCACAAAGCAACAACTTCGGCAACGTACTCGTGCAACGTCGGACTGGCGATGCGCATGAGGCGCGCAAAGTGGCTGGCTGTGAGTCGGCGTTTCAGGTGCTCCAGGTTTCTGTCCATGGGCCCTTCTCCTTTCCGGCTTCTACAAGCCACTCTCCAACCTATCCTATCGGATCGAGGACTTTCTCTTGGCTACCGATTTGTGTGCTGGACTCCCTCCTCACTTGTTCGCGGCGAACGGATAATTGCGGTTGATTTTTTTTCACCAAGATGCAGACACCCAGCTACCACCCTGCCCGAACGCCCACGACCTTCCTGCACTGTGCCCGGCCTTTCGGCGGCTATCGTAGCTGCGTCCCATTCTTGCCCGGGACCAAGGGCTCCCTGGGTCCGAGCGGCATGGCGCTCTGCCCTTTCTCGCTCAGAGGCACCGCGCGCGTACCGACTCGGGCAAAGGACGCACCTTTCCGGCACGATAGTCGAAGCAGACCATGCCCGTCTCGGCCAGCGCGATCCGGGCATCGTCACCGGCACGGGTCACTCGATAGAACATGCGAAACCCGCACCTAGTCGGTTCCCCCATGGCGACCTCGAAGCGGAGCCGGTCGCCGGCGTAGGCTTGCCCAAGGAAGCAAATGACGGCATCGCTCATGATGAGGCCCACCCCACCGCAGTCCATCTCCGACCATCCGTGGGCAGCCAGAAATGCCGCTCTGGCTTCGTGGAGGAGTGCGAGGAGCCGATCGTTGCCCAAGTGGCCGCCGTAGTTGAGATCAGTGATGCGTACCTGCAGATCGGTGGAAAACGGATACTGCGGCAATGGTTGGATGTCTACCCTTGGCACCGGAGCTCCTTTCCGCTGAGGCCCACGCTGCTTTGCCGTCTCCCGGTCATCCCTCCTTCTCCATGCGGCTGCCCCGCCATAAGATGCTTGCCACTGAGCCGGTGGCGAACGCTGAGACCACAAGCACCCAGCAAAGACGGGGAGCGCCTTTCCGCCACAATCCTGTGCACGCCGCCCCTTCGTTGCGCCACGCACGTCCCCCTTTTCGAGAGGGCTTCGATTGGTTGCCTTCAGCCTCCCTCTGACGCTTTTGCCTCGTGGGCCAAAGATCTCGGAAGGGGCGTTTTCTCGCGTACCTGCTCGGGTAATGCCTGCAGACAGCATGGGCACCCCCAAGCGACACTGCAGGCGACCACACACATGCCCTACGGTGCCCTCGGCGATCCTAACCAGCACGCCAGAAACATCGCCGATGCTCACAAGCCGCCCGCATGGATGGCTCTGCGACAGTCCGTCGAGGCTTGTGCAGACAACATTGCCGGTGCCGTAGACCCGCACCCCTCCCCATCATGCCACGAGGCCCTTACACGAGGGTACCCACTAACTGGCGGAGAGCTGACATGTGGTGGCCCAAACCTCCAGCCAGCAACCGTGTGCTGAACGATGTTCAGCAGACGGCAAATTATAGCGAAATCTATCCACAAAGTCAACAAGAAAAAACGGCCTGGGGGGTGCAACGCTCCTACCAAAATAGCGGAGCTGAACAGCGCTCACTTTTCTTCTTGACTTTTTCATCAAGAATGTTATCTTAAGGTCGGCGTGAGTCGCACGATAGCCGCCTGCCTCATGATGGCGAACAGGGCTTTCGACCCATGCTTGGACCAGGAAGGTGGGGCGGCTGCGCCCGACGTGCGGATGGCAGGCGATCCTGCTCCTCCCGTTGTCAGCGGGATGAGGGTACAGTCTACTCTGAGTAGCCCCTCGCGGAGCAGTGTGGTTGTTCGTGCGCCAGTAGCGGGGTGCTTGGTAGTTGGGGATAGTCGGGAGTTTCTCTTCTCGGGCAGGGATGGCACCTCCAGCGGCCCACACGGGAGACGCGGCCATGGAATCACAAGCGATGGGGCGCGCACGGCCGCGGCACAGACCAGTGACCTACTGAAGGAGGGCGCTTGGATCTCAACGAAGAGCTCCTTGACAAGGTTAACAACGGCATGAAGAGATGGGCAGAACGAGGAAAGGCCTCGGGCTGCGGGGAAGGGAAGCAGTTTCAGACCGTGTCAGGCACACCTGTCCAGCCACTCTACACCCCTCTGGATATTCAAGACCTCGATTTTGCACGCGACATCGGTTTTCCCGGCGAGTTCCCCTTTACCAGGGGCGTTTACCCCACAATGCATCGCGGCAAGCTGTGGACCATGCGCCAGTTTGCCGGGTTGGGCTCCGCGCAGCAGACCAACCACCGTTTCCACTACCTCCTCGCGCACGGACAGACAGGCCTTTCGGTGGCATTTGATCTGCCCACGCTCATGGGATACGATTCCGATCACCCGCGGGCCCGGGGCGAAGTGGGCAGATGCGGGGTTGCAGTCGACTCGCTCCAGGACATGGAGACCATCTTTGCCGGGATACCCTTGGACCGTATTTCCACGTCCATGACCATCAATGCGCCGGCGTCGATCCTGCTGGCCATGTACATCGCGGTGGCCGAAAAGCAGGGTGTGCCCTCAACCAAGCTTACGGGCACCATCCAGAATGACATCCTCAAGGAGTACATCGCTCAGAAAGAGTGGATCTACCCGCCTGGGCCCTCCATGCGCCTGATCACGGACACCATGGCGTTCTGCGCGCAACACGTGCCCAAATGGAACACGATCTCGATTTCCGGCTATCACATTCGGGAAGCAGGCTCCACTGCAGTTCAGGAGCTGGCCTTCACCTTGGCCGATGGCTTTGCTTATGTGGAG
Organism: bacterium; assembly: GCA_037445575.1. Taxonomy (GTDB): domain Bacteria; phylum Zhuqueibacterota; class Zhuqueibacteria; order JANLFK01; family Oleimicrobiaceae; genus Oleimicrobium. The sequence goes on along the minus strand of JBBIKH010000027.1, from coordinate 10,059 downwards.
GCCGGCATCGCCGCAGGGCTGGATGTGGACGTCTTTGCCCCGCGCCTTTCGTTCTTTTTCAACGCCCACCTCGACCTTTTTGAGGAGGTGGCAAAGTACCGCGCGGCTCGGCGCCTGTGGGCCCGGTACATGCGCGACAAGTATGGTGCCAAGAAGCCGGAGTCATGGTTGTTGCGCTTTCACACCCAGACAGCCGGCTGCAGCCTCACCGCGCAACAGCCCGAGAACAACATCATCAGGACCGCCTACGAGGCATTGGCAGGTGTGCTGGGGGGTACGCAGAGCCTCCACACCAACTCCATGGACGAGACCTATGCCCTTCCCACCGAGCACGCCGCCAAGATCGCCCTCCGCACCCAACAGATTCTGGCCTTTGAGACGGGAGTGGCCAACACGATCGATCCTCTGGCTGGGTCCTACTTCGTGGAGGCGCTCACTACCCAAATGGAGCGGGAAGCAGAAGCATACCTTGCTGAGATCGAGCGCCGGGGAGGGGTCCTGAAGTGCATTGAACAAGGCTACTTCCAACGTGAAATTGCTGAGGCCGCCTACCAGTACCAACGACGGATAGAGAGCAAGGAACGCATTGTGGTCGGGGTCAACCAGTTCACCGAGGAGGGGGACACCGGCACCATCCCCATCCTCGAAATTGACCCAGAGGTGGAGCAGGACCAGGTGGCGGCGTTAGCGAGGCTGCGGGCCAGCAGGGACAACGATAAAGTGCAGCGCACCCTGGCACAGCTCCGCCAGGTCGCCCAGGGTACCGACAACACCGTCCCGGCCATCCTGGAGTGTGTGCGATGCTACGCCACTGAGGGGGAAATCGTGGACGTTTTGCGTGAGGTTTTCGGCGAGTACCAGGAACCCGTTCTGCTGTGAAAGAAGTAGGCCGTGGGGAGATAGCGTGGAACGACGCACTCGGATTCTCTTGGCCAAACCAGGTCTGGACGGCCACGACCGCGGTATCAAGGTCGTGGCGAGGGCGTTGCGCGACGCGGGGATGGAAGTGATTTACACCGGCCTGCGTCAGACGCCGGAGGCTATTGTGCGGGCAGCGATCCAAGAAGATGTAGACGCCATCGGCATGAGCGTCCTCTCCGGCGCTCACATGACACTTTTCCCCGCGGTACTTGAGCTGCTCCGTAAAGAGGGGGCTGACCATATTCTCCTGTTCGGCGGTGGCATTATCCCCGAAAAAGACATCGCTGCGCTGCAAGAAATGGGCGTAGGCCGACTATTTACACCGGGGACATCACTTGAAGAGATCATCGAGTATGTGCGAGAAGCAGTGGCCACGACGCGGGCCGGCGCCCAGGGTCACTCGGAGTGAGGGACCCCCATAGGAGGCTGGCTGGTGCGACTAGGAGAGTTTCAGGTCGATATCATCGTCGACAACCGTTTCCTGATCGATGGGGGAGCGATGTTCGGGGTAGTCCCCAAACGTATCTGGCAAGGCCTGGTACCCGCGGACACCGACAATCTGGTCCCCCTGGACATGAACGTGCTCGTGGTCCGTACCGGACGCGGGACAGTGGCGGTGGATACGGGGATGGGCGACACGCTGAACGACAAGCAGCGGCGGATCTTCGGCCTGCGCACCCCCTCTCAGCTCCTTCGCGGTCTGCAGGCTCTTGGTGTATCTCGGCATGAGGTCGATGTAGTGCTGTTTACCCACCTTCACGCTGACCATGCCGGGGGAGCGATCACCGTGCAAGACGGACGTTGGGAACCGACGTTTCCCCGTGCCCGCCACGTTGTTCAGGACTGGGAGTGGGAGGACGCCCTTGCCCCGAACGAGCGTACGGCTGCCGCTTACCTGACTCCGCAGCTCCAGTTGCTGTGGGAACGAGGCCTGGTGGATTTGGTACACGGTGAATGCGAGGTGTACCCTGGAATCAAGGTGCGCCTCACGGGAGGCCATTGTCGCGGGCACCAAATGGTGGAAGTCATCTCTGACCACTGCCGATTGGCGTGCCTTGGTGACCTCCTCCCCACCGCTGCCCACGTTCGCCTTCCCTACATTGCCGGCGTCGACACCTTCCCGCTGCGCACCTTGGAAGTGAAAAAAGAGCTCTTCCCAATCTTAGCGGCCGAGCTGTGGCTCCTCGCTTTGGACCATGACCTGGAAATAAAGTTGGCGAGGATGGTAGAGAAAGACGGCTCCTTCGAGCTTGCTGTGGTGCAGGAGCAGACGGAAGGATCGCTATGACGGCTGATGAGAGAATTGCGCATTTGCGCCGTCTTCGCGAACAGGCGCGCATGGGTGGCGGCAGCAAACGGATCGAAGAGCAGCACCGCAAGGGAAAGCTCACCGCGCGTGAACGCCTCGAACTTCTTCTGGACGAAGGCAGCTTCGAAGAGTACGACATGTTCAAACGCCATCGCTGTCGGGATTTTGGCCTTGATCGAGAAAGCTACCTGGGAGATGGCGTAATCACCGGCCACGGCACCATCGACGGAAGGCCGGTGTTCGTCTTTGCCCAAGACTTTACCGTGTTCGGCGGTTCCTTGTCCGAGACCGTCGCGGAGAAGATCTGCAAGATCATGGACATGGCGCTCAACCTGGGCGTGCCGGTGATCGGACTCAACGACTCGGGTGGGGCGCGCATTCAAGAGGGAGTCGAAAGCCTTGGCGGCTACGCGGAGATATTCTGGCGCAATACCCAAGCCTCTGGGGTGATCCCTCAAATCAGCGTCATCCTCGGGCCGTGTGCGGGCGGGGCCGTTTACTCGCCGGCAATCACCGACTTTATCATCATGGTCAAGGAGACCAGCTACATGTTCGTCACCGGCCCAAATGTCGTCAAGACTGTTACGCATGAGGAGGTAACCTTCAACGAGTTGGGCGGAGCCGAGGTGCACAGCACCAAATCGGGAGTAGCCCACTTTGCGTGCGATAGCGAAGTGGAAGCATTGACCACAACGCGCAGGCTGCTGGCATACCTCCCCCTGAACAATCAGGAGGACCCCCCCACCCTCCCTTGCAGCGACCCCATTGACCGCCAAGATGAAGCGCTTGATGCCATAGTCCCTGACAGCCCCACCAAGCCATATGATATCAAGGAGATCATCACTCGGGTGGTTGATGACGGCGAGTTCCTGGAAGTGCAGAAGGACTTTGCCCAGAATCTGGTGGTGGGGTTCGCCCGCCTGGGGGGCCGGAGCGTGGGGATCGTGGCTAATCAGCCGGCCGTGCTGGCAGGGGTGCTGGACATCGATTCCTCCGACAAAGGCGCGCGTTTTGTCCGCTTTTGCGATTGCTTCAACATCCCCCTGGTCACCTTTGTGGACGTGCCTGGCTTTCTACCTGGAACCGCCCAGGAGTTCGGTGGCATCATCAGGCATGGGGCCAAACTCCTTTATGCCTATTGCGAGGCCACAGTGCCAAAGCTCACCGTGATAACCCGCAAGGCTTATGGAGGCGCGTACGACGTCATGAGTAGCAAGCACGTGCGGGGTGACGTGAACTATGCCTGGCCGACGGCAGAAATCGCGGTAATGGGCCCGCAGGGCGCGGTGGAGATCATCTTCAAGAAGGAGATCGCGCAGGCAGCTGACCCTGAACGGGCTCTGCAAGAGAAGGTCGCGCAGTTCCGCGCCGAGTTTGCCAACCCTTACAAGGCAGCTGAGCGCGGCTACCTGGACGATGTTATCGAGCCACACGAGACCCGGCCGCGCCTGATTCGGGCCTTGAGGCTTCTGGACAGCAAATCGGTGCCAGTCCCGCGTAGGAAACATGGCAACATCCCGCTCTGAACGCGCAAGGGGCCGTCATGCTCATCCCTGGCGATGAGTGCTCACTGGGTCAGGTGAGCTAACTGGAGTCAGCCGCTATGACAAGAGAGGCGCCGCAGCTTTTCCGCCGCGTGCTGGTGGCAAACCGCGGTGAAATTGCCATCCGGATCATGCGAGCGTGCCGGGAGTTGGGTATCGAGACGGTTGCTGTCTACTCTGCGGCAGACCGGACGGCGAAGCATGTTCGCTATGCGGACCGCGCGTTGCCGATCGGCGAGGCCCCTTCCACAGAGAGTTACCTCCGCATTGACAGGATCGTGGAGGCGGCGCGGCATGCCCGCGCGGATGCCGTCCACCCCGGCTATGGCTTCTTGGCCGAGAACCCCGAGTTTGCGCGAGCGGTGGCTGCTGCCGGCCTTACGTTCATCGGGCCGACGCCGGAGACGATCGCCCTCCTCGGCGACAAGATGGCTGCGCGGCGCATGGTCGCGGGTGCGGGGATCCCAGTGGTTCCCGGCACTGAGGAGCCAATAGCCTCTGAAGAACACGCAGCGCAGGTGGCGGCTGCGATGGGCTATCCGGTGCTGATCAAAGCCGCCGCTGGCGGAGGCGGCAAAGGGATGCGCATCGTCTCCGGACCGGGCGAATTGGCCGAAGCACTCAGAGCTGCCCGCTCCGAAGCAGGCTCCGCCTTTGGGGACGATCGCGTCTACATCGAAAAGTATCTGGAACAGCCGCGTCACGTGGAGATCCAAATCATCGCCGATAGCCACGGTCAGGTGGTCCATTTAGGCGAGCGCGAATGTTCCATCCAGCGTCGCCACCAAAAGGTGCTGGAGGAGTCCCCCTCCCCTGCCGTGGACGCCACGTTGCGCGCAGCAATGGGACAGGCGGCAGTGACCGCAGCCAAGCTGGCAAACTACCTCAATGCTGGGACCGTGGAGTTTCTGCTTGATCGGCAAAAACGCTTTTATTTCCTGGAGGTGAACACGCGGCTGCAAGTGGAACATCCGGTGACGGAACTTGTCACCGGCATCGATCTGGTCAAGGAGCAGCTGCGCGTGGCAGCCGGATTGCCATTGCGTTTTGGCCAAGAAGAGGTGATATGGCGGGGAGCGGCAATGGAGTGCCGCATCTATGCGGAGGACCCAGAGAACAACTTCTTGCCCTCTTGCGGCACGGTGGTGAGCTACCGGGAACCGTCTGGGCCGGGCGTTCGCATCGACTCCGGCATTGCCGAGGGCGACCAGGTGCCGGTGTACTATGACCCCCTGATCGCCAAGCTCATCACCTGGGGGACGGATCGCACCGAGGCCATCGCCCGGATGCGGAGGGCGCTTGGGGAATACACCATTGTGGGCGTCAAGACGACCATCCCGTTTCATTTGGCACTCATGGACAACACGCGCTTCCGACTGGGAGAACTCTCCACGCACTTTCTGCAGGAGGAGTTTGGGCTTCAATTCCGGCTCCCCAAGCCGACAGAGGAGGAACTGTTGGCAGCCATGGCCGTCTTCTCCTGCGTCCTGGAACGCGAAGCTCGCACGAGACTAACACCCGCGGCCACCCAGGCCCAAGGGGTTGTCAGCCCCTGGAAATTAGCGGGGCGCCGCCTGGCCACGGAGAAACGGTGATGCTAAGGTAGAGACCGGAATCGGGAGGGCTGTCAGAAACCATGCGCTACCGCGCAGAGATTGACGGTCGCTGCATCGAAGTGGAGCTGGACGAAAACAGACACCGACCGGTGGCCAGAATCAACGACCGGCAGGTGGAGGTACAAGTTGCTCGTATCGGCACCGCGGCTCGATATGCAGTACTGTTGGGGGAACGCTCCTTCGAGTTCGAGCTGCATCGCAATGCCGCAGGCTCCTGGGTTGCCTGGGCCGGGCACCTCTACCATTGTCGAATCGAAGACGCCCGCAGGATAGAGCTGACGCGCCTGGCCGGCGATAGATCCCCGAAGCTCCTGGAGGGCACGTTGCGCGCGCCCATGCCAGGGCTCATTGTCGAAGTGAGGGTAGAGGTGGGCGATGTGGTGCAACAAGGACAAGGCGTGCTGGTAATGGAAGCGATGAAGATGGAAAACGAACTGCGAGCGCCGTGCGCGGGCAGAGTAAAGGAGGTGCGCGTCGCCCCCAGACAGACGGTGGACCAGGATCAAGTCCTGATCGTCTTCGGCTGAGCATCTCTCGCGCAACCTGAGCTGGGCTCCGGAGCGCTCCGCAGCGTAGAAGAAAAGCACGAATGTTCCCGGTAATTTGCTTACTACCACAACTCAAGGGAAACAACAACATTGCACCTGGTTAAGGGAGGGTCGCCATGAAACGACCAGTCCAGGTTTGCACTCGGGAGCATGTCGAGGAAGGGCTGCGCCATCTGCCGCTGTACTGCGAGCCGTGGACGGCCCAGGAGTATGCCACGGCCCTCGCTTCTGCCCCCGATAACCCCTATCTTCTCTGCCGCGCCGCCCAGAGCTACTACTTCGCGGGAGCGCTCGCCAAGGCGGTGGAACACTACGAAAGACTGCTCCAGATGGTGCCCAAATGCACCACCGCCAGACACCAACTTGGCATGGCCTACTACCGCCAGGGCAGGCTGCGCCACGCCCAAAAGACCTTCCGAGATGTCATCAAGATCGATCCGCATTTTGCAGTTGCCTATCACTGGCTCGGCCAGACCTGTTATCACCTGGGACAGCGCGAAGAAGCACTGCAGGCGTATCGCCAGTGCGTGGAGGAGAGCCCCGAATCCCTTATCGTTCTCTACGACATGGCAATCATCTACGCGGCCATGGGGAAGCACGAGCAAGCCGCCGAGGTGCTTGAACGGTTGACCAAAGCATTCCCTGAAGACGCAGCGGCGCACTACCACCTCGGCATGGCTTACAGCTACCTCGACCACGACCAGGCGGCGCTTGCCTGCTTCAAGCGCGCTCTGACCCTCGACCCCCACGATCGCCGCGCTCGGCACATGGTGAAAGTGCTGTCGGAGGTCACAAGCCAGAAGGATCACTTGCTCTGAGCCCGACAAGAGGCAGCGTAAAATGACGAGGAGACAGTCATGGCAGGCATAGTTGGGTACGGCGCGTATGTTCCGCGGCACCGAATTCGGATTGAGGAGATTGCCAAGATTTGGGGCGCCGATGCGCCCGCCTACCGCCGGGGCTTGATGCTGGAAGAAAAGTCCGTCCCTTCGCCGGACCAGGACACCATCACCATGGCGGTGGAAGCGGCCCGGCATGCGCTGCGGCGTGCCGGTATTGACCCGAAGGCGATCGGTGCCGTCTACGTGGGGTCCGAGTCCCACCCCTATGCGGTAAAACCCTCCGGGACCGTGGTGGCTGAAGCGATCGATGCCACACCGGAAGTACATTGTGCTGACCTTGAATTCGCCTGCAAAGCCGGTAGCGAGGCGATGTTCGTGGCCTTGGGGCTGGTGCAAGCAGGCGTGATGGAGTACGCGCTGGCGGTTGGGTCTGATACCTCCCAGGGTGCGCCTGGAGATGCCCTGGAGTACTCCGCCTCGGCAGGTGCCGCCGCGTTCATCATGGGCCGAACGAACGTGCTGGCGGAGGCCGAGTATACGTTTTCCTACATGACCGACACCCCAGACTTCTGGCGACGGGAGCACCAGTTCTACCCGCGCCACGCCAGTCGCTTCACCGGCGAGCCAGCCTACTTTCGCACCATTCTCGCAGCCGGGCGTGGTCTGCTCGCCAAGGCAGGCCTCAAGCCTCAAGATTTTGCCTACGCGGTTTTTCATCAACCAAATGGCAAGTTCCCCCTTCGGGTCGGACAGATGCTCGGCTTCACCAAAGAACAGATGCTTCCCGGGCTCCTCTGTCCGAAGATTGGCAATACGTACTCGGGCTCCTCGCCGCTGGGGCTGACCGCCCTCTTGGATGTGGCCAAACCCGGCGAGCGCATCTTCATGGTCTCCTACGGATCAGGAGCCGGCAGCGACGGCTTTGTCTGGAGGGTCACCGAGCGCATCGAGCAAGTGCGAGACGCTGCGCCGAAGACATGGGACCTCATTGGCCGCAGGGTGAAGTACATCGACTATGGCACATACGCCAAGTTTAGAGGCAAGATCATCAAAGCGGATGATTAGGCCCGTCACCCAGAGGACGCCACAACCAGAAAGATGGAGGGTCCAGTGGCACGCGAAGTAGCTATTATCGGAGTGGGTCTAAGCCCGTGGGGCGAACTGTGGGACAAGTCGCTGCGCGATCTGTTCGTGGAGGCCGCTCTCAATGCCATCGCGGACGCCGCAGTAGACCACATTGATTCCATGTACGTGGGGTGCATGAGCAGCGGGCTTTTTGTCGGGCAAGAGCACCTGGCCTCTCTCCTGTCCGACTACCTGGGCATGGGTCCCATCCCTGCTGCGCGCGTGGAATCGGCCTGCGCCTCGGGCGGCCTGGCAATGAGATGCGGCTTCTTGGAAGTGGCCAGCGGCATGAGTGATGTGGTGCTCGTTGGCGGCGTGGAAAAGATGACCGATGTGGGCACCGACGAGGCGACCGCGGCGCTGTCCACTGCGGCGGACCAAGAACATGAAGTCTTCTACGGCGTGACGTTCCCCGCCCTATATGCCATGATGGCCCGTGCTCACATGCGTCAATACGGCACCACCAGGGAGCAATTAGCGCAAGTGGCCGTGAAGAACCATCGCCATGGTGCCTTGAACCCGCATGCCCAGTTCCGCCACCAGATCACCGTCGAAGACGTGCTCGCTTCCGTGATGGTGGCCGATCCGCTGCGGGTGCTTGACTGCTCTCCCATCACCGACGGAGCGGCGGCTGTCGTCATGTGTTCCCTGGAGACGGCCCGAAAAGTGTGCAAGAAACCGATCGTCAAGATTGCCGGCATCGGCCACGCCACCGACACGATCGCTCTGCACAGCCGGGAAGATCTGACCTTCCTCCGTTCTGCCTCACTGGCAGCCGAGCGAGCGCTCAAGATGGCTAACAGAACACCGGAGGACATTCAGCTCATCGAACTCCACGACTGCTTTACGATCGCTGAGCTGCTTGTGCTGGAATCCATGGGCTTCGTGCCGAAAGGCAAGGCGGGCGAGGCCACGGCCTCCGGGCTCACTGCATTGGGTGGCAAGCTTCCGGTAAACCCCAGCGGAGGCCTGAAAGCCAAAGGCCACCCGGTGGGTGCTACCGGGGTTGCGCAGATCGTGGAGGTTGTGCAGCAACTGCGAGGCGAGGCCGGCGATCGCCAAGTGGAAGGCGCCCGCTTAGGTCTAACACAGAACATGGGCGGAACCGGGGGAAGCAGCCTGGTACATATCCTGGAGGTGGTCTAATGTCGTCTCCCAAGTATTGGCGGGAAGTTCCCCAGCGTTTCAGACTTGAGGCTGCGCGGTGCAAAACGTGTGGCGCCACGCACTACCCCCCGCGGCTGGTGTGCCCTGGGTGCAGAGGCCGCGAGTTCGAACTTGTTACCCTGCCACGCCAAGGCACTCTGGAAAGCTTTACAGTGGTGCGCGTTGCCTCGAGCGCATTCGTAGATCAAGCGCCCTACGCCATTGGCATCGTGCGCCTTGAAGGGGGAGTGAAAATGCTCACGCAAGTCGTTGACTGCGAGCCTGAGGACCTTCAGGTGGGCATGCCTGTCCGTCTCGAGTTTCGCAGAATATCGGAAGAGGGCCGCGCAGGAATCATCTGCTACGGACACAAGGCGGTCCCGGCGTAGCGTCAAGAACAATGGGCAGCAGACAGTGCGGCGAGTCGCCTACGTCGCACAGAACGCCAGAAAGGACAAAGCCAGGTCGCAGCCAATCCAGGACAAGCCTCCCCTGATAGGAAGCGTTGTCGCGAGTTGCGACCAGCCGCGGACGCCAAAAGTTGAGAAGAGGAGATGTATCGCATCGAAAGTACAGTAGACACAACGTCCTTAGAGTTCAAAGAGAACCGGGACCACATGCTCCGGCTGGTGGAAGAGCTGCGCGAGAAGATCGCCGAAGCCAAGAAAGGAGGCCCTCCCGCTGCCCACCAGAAGCACAAGGCCAGAGGCAAACTAACCGCCCGCGAGCGTCTGGCGCGTTTGTTCGACCCCAACACCCCGTTCCTGGAGTTCAACCCCCTGGCCGCCTACGAGATGTACGAGAACCAAGCCCCTGCTGCGGGTATCATAACCGGCGTAGGCGTTGTGCATGGCCGAGAAGTGCTGGTCATTGCCAACGACGCGACGGTCAAAGGGGGCACCTACTTCCCCATGACCATCAAGAAGCATATCCGGGCGCAAGAGATCGCGATGGTCAATCGGCTGCCTTGTGTCTACTTGGTGGATTCAGGGGGGATATTTCTGCCGC
>JBBIKH010000026.1:22329-24729 GCA_037445575.1 bacterium | reverse complement strand
TCTACCTTCTCCCGCCTAAAAATGGCCAGCAAACAACACCAAGCCTATGGCTATCCCGGCGACATCTGCGACGAGGTCCGCAACACTGGCATGGCCCCGCCGACTCCGCTTGTCGTAGACCTCCTTGCCCACGCCGAACGACAGGGAAAAACATGCAGCAACGCCTACTGCCTGCTCTTAGCGCCAGCTCGCCTCTTCCTTAGCCATATAGTATCCCGCAGTCGCTATGAAGGCACTCAGCAAGGCGTGATGCACCTTGTCCTCGCCCACAAGCGGATCGCGCTTAGCAGTGAGGAGGGGGGCCATCACCCTGGTCGTAGTGTCCGGCGCGGCCTCTGTCGGTCCTTGTGCTCGCATCCAGGAGGGCGTAACGGCCACCAGCAACAGGGCTATCAACCAGCTCCGCATTTACAACCCCAGGTCCTGGTGAATGCCCTGCATGGCCTTCAGCGCGATGCCCAAGAACTCCTCTAACGCAAGTCCCAGCTCCTCGCAGCTCTTGATTTGCACGCGATTTGCCCCTTTGGCGAACGCCTTTTCCTTGAAACGGCGCACGATAAAAGGGACATCCAACTCTGCCAGCTTCTTACTGGGGTGCATGAGGGCAGCGGCCACAATGAGCCCCGTGACCGGGTCAGCCGCGTAGATCGCCTTGTCCATCAGGCTCTGGCGCGGCACATGGTTGTTGTGACTCTTGATGGCGTGAATAATTTCGTCGTCCACGTCGTAGCCTTGCAAAAGCTCTACCGTCCGCAGGCCATGCCGTTCCGGCGCCTGCGCGGTCTCCTCGTAGTCCAGATCGTGAAGGAGCCCGGCGAGCCCCCACCTTTCCACGTCTTGGCCAAAATGCCTAGCCAGCTCCCGCATCACCGCTTCCACCGCGAGCACGTGCTTGAAAAGGTTGCGGTTGGTAAAGCGGGATTCGGCCAGACGGTACGCTTCCTCACGCGTGAGCATAGTGTTTCCTCAGAAGTACTTGCCCGTGATCAGGATGTACGCCAGCACCAAGGCGATGCCCACGGGCGATACGTAGCGAATCATGGCCGACCAGGTACGGCGGAGGTAGAACGTGTTCCCATACCGTTCAATCTCCGCCGCGACCGCCTTGGTCCCCCACCGGTAGCCTACAAAGAGAGCGATCCCCAGGGCGCCTATCGACAGGGCGTAGTTGCCAAACAGGGCGTTGCAAAACTCCAACACACCGATCCCCAATCCGGGGATTTCGCTGAGCGCGGAGACTGCTCCAGTAGAAAGCGCTGACGCGATGCCCATGAGAAACGCCACCAGGCTGGTCACAACAACGGCGCGTCTACGTGTCCAATGGTGCTCGTCCACCAAGTACGCGACCGGCACCTCCAAGAGCGAGATAGTGGAAGTCAAGGCTGCCACGCAAAGCAACACGAAAAAGGCGGCGCCGAACAGAGCGCCGGCAGGCATCTGCGCAAAGATGGACGGCAACACCACAAACACTAGGCTGACGCCCGCATCTGGACGGAACCCCATCGCAAAGAGGGTCGGGAAAACGACCAGCCCGGCAACGAGCGCTACCAGAGTATCGGACAGGCATACCCAGGCCGCCGAGCGCGGGATATTGTCCCGCTCCGAAACGTAGCTTCCATAGGTGATCATGGTCCCCATACCCAGGCTCAGGGAGAAAAACGCCTGGCCAAGGGCACGGGCGAAAGACTCGACCGTTATCTTGCCCAAGTCGGGTTTCAGGTAGAACACCAAACCTTGTGAGGCACCTTTCAGCGTCACCGCCCGTAGTGCCAGGAGTACCAGGAGCACAAACAGCACGGGCATCAGAATGCGCGACCAGCGTTCAATGCCCGCTGCCACCCCCCCGGCCACCACTGCTCCGGTCAACACGATGAACAGGAAGAGATAGAGGACCGGCCTCCAGCTGGCGGCAAAGTGCTCGAAGAGGGCGCGATTGTGCAGGCGAGCAATTGTCTTCTCTTTCAGCGATGCAAAGTGTGGCTGCTCGCTCAGCGCTTGCCATTGCGCCTTCAGCTCTTCATCAGAAAGCGATGATGCGTCCTTGCCGAGCAGTCCCTCCTCGGCGAGCATCTGAGCGAGATTCTCGGGGCGAGCAACAAAGTCAGCCCACAGCCTGTCGGCCTCGGCTTGTGTGTAGTGGATGTAGCCGGGGCGTACCACAGATTGCACTGCATACTGCATTGTCCACCCGGCGATCACCCCATAGAAGGAAAGGATCCCTACGCCGGTCACCACCCCCAGCGCTCCGACCATCTTCCAGCGGCTGCCCGGTACCAGGGCCGAGAAAGCGCCTATGGGGTTGCGCTGGGTGTGACGGCCCAGGGCAATCTCGGCGATCATCACCGGCGCGGAGATAAAGAGCACGCAGAGGATGTAGAGAAGAACAAAGGCAGCACCGCC
>JBBIKH010000026.1:0-22290 GCA_037445575.1 bacterium | reverse complement strand
GATGTTGCCCAGGCCGATGGCGGAGCCAGCTGCTGCGAGAACAAACCCCGCTGTCGAACTCCAACTCCCACGTTGTCCGTCGCGTTTAGCCACAAAGACTTCCTCCCGCTGTCCAGGGTCTTTAGAATCTCACGGAGACGGAGATGCGTACGTCGCTAAGCCGCTGAAGGCCGAAACGAGGCTCGAGAACACCCGTCCGCGCTGCCAAGTCAGGGCTTTCGTCAAAATCGGCAAAGTGTGCGTCCACATAGGCATCAAGCATGCTCAGCACCACGACTAACGCCAAGATCCAGTTTGAGGTGTTGCGATTGCGCAGGTAGTACTCCCGCAGTTGAGGGTCGGTTGCCTCCTGCAAGTACTGATTCTGCAAGGCGGCGTTTGCGGCCAGGCCAAGCTCACCGCCACACACCAGCGCCGCCTTCCACTTCTTGCCGTTGTACCACTGTCCCCATCCGGGGATAAGCAACGACCTGACCATGGCTGCTGAGGGGGATCGCCTCGCTACCCTTTGGGAGTCGGCCGCGCCGGTCGCCACCCAGGACATGACGTATCCCGCCGGCATCGGGCGAGCGCGAAGCTCTTGCATGGAAGGCGCCGACAACAGGCTCACCAAGAGGACCAGGGCGCCTGCGTACCAGCCCTTACCCACGTTCCGCCACCGCTTCGATCTCTACCCGCGCTCCTTTCGGTAGGCGGGCGACTTGCACTGCCGAGCGGGCAGGCGGCGTAGTGGCGAAGAATTGCGCGTACACCTGGTTCATCGCCGCGAAATCGTTCATGTCCGCCAAAAAGACCGTAGTCTTTAGGACCTTGCCCAAATCGGAGCCTGCTGCCCGCAACACAGCTGCGAGGTTCGCCAGAGCCTGGCGGGTTTGCTCCTCAATGCCGGGGCCCACAAGCTCCCCCGTCCGCGGATCAAGTCCCAGCTGGCCGGCGGTGTAGACCAAGCCTCCGCTACTGACTACAGCCTGGCTGTAAGGCCCAATGGCCGCCGGTGCATCTGATGCGGCAACAATCTGCTTCACCTGGTCCTTCCTCCTTCGTCGCACGCCGATTCACCACGAAATGTTCACGGAGTGGGCAGCAACCTTGCGTCTCAGTGCCTCGCCGCCTTGATTCCCAACCGCTCCGCCTCGTGAGTAACCGCGTTCGATCCATGCGGCGGAAATGCTCCTCCTCCCGGAGCGCCTGGAAAAGCAAGTTCCATGGGAACGCCTCCGGCTCTACGCCGGCAACTCCACCACCAGCGTCTCCAGAGCCTTGGACCTGCGAGTGAGCACTCCTGCTGCTGCCACCATGCCGACTAACCACCAGATCACGGTTATCACTTCTGCGTCGCCATAGTTCCATTCGAACAAACCGTTGACGACAAAGGCCACGAAGGAGCAGAGGCCGGCCATGGCCACCGCGCGCAGGGGTGCTGCGCGGGCTGCGTGCAGGGTCCGACCCAAGAAGACGCCCAATCGCACTAGCAAGAACGTAAAAGCTGCCAGGCCAACGCTGCCCAGGGTAACGGCAATGTGGACGAAATTGTTGTGAAAGTGCCCCACTGGCTGCGCCTCCTCCGACCCCATGTAGCGACGGTAGACCTTCCCCGTGTCGATATCTCCCACCCCCGTGATGGGGTGGTCCTTGAAGATGCGCCACCCAGTCTTCCACCAGGTGAGCCGATAGGCATTGGTGCGATAATGGGGATCGAAGAAATGGGTGACACGCTCCTTGTACTGGTGGGGTACAGCCACATAGGCCACAAGTACCAGGATGGGTACTACCAGCGTCAGCCGCCAATCAGTGAGCAGGGCCAAAACCAACAAGGCTACGGCGAGACCAAGCCACGAGCCACGCGTGTTTGTAAGGAACAGACAGGCACCGTTGATCACCGCGCCGGCAGCAGCCCAGAGGCGAACCTTCTTGTGGGTTGGCACTGCTGCCACAGCCGCGCCGGTGATGGTGGCTATCATGGTCAGGCCCCCTGCGGTCATCGAATTCTGGATGTGGCGCACCCGCAGGGAGGGATTCAGTGCGAAGGAGCCCAGACCCCAAAGGGAGTACACCGACATTGCGACAAGGAAAGTGGCCAGGAGCCGGTTCAGTGTGCGCTCGTTCTCCACATTGTTGGCGACCACATACACAGTCGGAATGAGAAGCAGCCGCTTGAGATAGATTACGGCACCTGGCACGTCAACGGAGAACGCAAGGGAGAGAAGCTCAGCGGCCACATAGAAGGCAAATGCCAGCTCAAGCGGGGTGCGATGCACCAACAGCCGTCGTTCCGCTGCCATGCGCAGTAGCCAGGTGAGGATGGCTACTGCGAGCGCCGTCTGGGTCAAGGCTATGCTGAAGGGCATTGCCGCCACGGTCACGTAAAGGGAAACACGCGTGACCTGGGCTAACCGCCGGCTGGTCTGAGGGAATGTTGCATCAACAGGTGCGTTCATTTCCATGCGTTTCTCAGATCCGCGCACAACCTCTATTCGCTGAACTGCATTTCGTACAACCTGCGGTACAAGCCGCCGCTCCTCATGAGCTGCTCGTGCGTCCCCTCCTGCACCACCTTGCCCTGGTCCAGCACGATGATCCTGTTCGCGTGGCGCACGGTGGACAGGCGGTGGGCGATGACGAGGGAGGTTCGCCCCTCCAGCAGGTTGTTAATGGCCTGTTGGACCAACATCTCCGACTCCGTGTCCAGAGCGGAGGTCGCCTCATCAAAGATCAGAATAGGAGGGTCCCGTAGGATGGCGCGCGCGATGGCCAGGCGCTGCCTCTCTCCCCCCGAGACCTTCACCCCTCGGTCGCCGATCACCGTGTCGTAGCCCTGTGGCATTTCCATGATAAAATCGTGGGCATGGGCCGCCCTGGCTGCGGCAATGACCCTTTCCATGGCCACACCGTCCATTCCGTAGGCGATATTGTTGCGCACCGTGTCGTTAAACAGGATGGTCTCTTGGGTGACTATGCCCAGCAGCCGGCGCAACGACTCTATGGTCACGTCACGCAGGTCGTGGCCGTCAATGAGGATGCGGCCTGCTGTGGGGTCATAGAACCTGACCAGGAGGTCCACCAGAGTCGATTTTCCTCCTCCCGACGGCCCGACGATGGCTACCACCTCGCCGCGCTTGATGCGCAGGCAAACATCGGTGAGCACTTCGGCGTCATGGTTGTAACGGAAGGAGACGTGGTCGTAGACAATCTCCTTTTGGAAGTCGGCGAGGGCAATTGCTCCGGGTCGGTCTGCAACATGGGGCGGGGTGTCCAAGATGGAGAACACGCGCTGGGCGGCCACCACGCCCTCTTTGAGCGCGTTGTGTACCTGCCCGAGGAGCTTCAGCGGTTCCATGGTCGAGAAGAGGGCGCCGAGAAAGAGCACAAAGCCCCCAGGAGACAGAGAGTGGTGCTCCTGCAGCACTTCCATTCCCCCGACGTAGAGCACAAGCACACCGACGACGACGCCGATGTACTCGGTCACACATGGCCCCAGTTTCCTGATGCGGGTCATGCGCACCACGGTGTCAAAGAAGCGTTGGTTCTCCCGCTCAAAGCGCTGGATCTCGTACTGCTCCTGGGCGAATGCCTTGATGACTCGCGCCCCATAGATCGCCTCCTGGATGATCGAGGTTAGGTCGGCAATCCGCTCCTGCTGTCGCAGGCTGTCGCGTTTCAGTTTGTTGCCGAACTGGGCGATGAAGTAGCCGGCGCCTGGAAACACCAACAGCGCCAGCAGGGTCAATTTCCAGCTGATGATGACCATGATGCCCAGATAGATGAGGATCATCAGGGGGTCACGGAAGATACTGTTGATCGCCGCGGTGATCGAGGCGTTGATCACGGTGACGTCATACGTGACCCGGGAAATGAGTTGCCCGGCCCGCTCGCCATGGAAAAAGTCCAACGAGAGCCGTTGAAAATGGCGATAGAGTTCGTTGCGCAGGTCGCGGATCACCCCCTGTTCTACCGGCGCCATGAAGTACGTTTGCCCGAAGCGGAAGAGGTTCTTGAGGAAGAAGCCGATGAGCATCACGGCGCAGAGCAACGTCAACGCTTGTGTGCGGCAATAGCGGGCAAACAGCCCCTGCAGCCAAGCTTCCAGTTGCTGGCGAAGATTTGGCACCGACTTGGCTACTGGTGCCGCTGATACAACGGCAGTAGAGGGCGCAGCCGCCTGTTCCTGAGTCCCGAACAGCAAGTTGACAAAAGGCATCACCAGGCCTACGGACATGCTGCTGAAGACGACAAACAACAGCATGCATAGGCAGGAGGCAACAAGCTCCTTCCAATAGCGCAACACGTATTTCAGTACTCGCCGATAAATCCGCATAAGCCGATGGTGCTCCCGCGCTCACCGCCAGGGTGCTTGTGTCCTCGCCTCAGTCCTTATCCTCGGGTTGCGTCGGAGGTGCCTCGTCAATTTCGCGAAACTTTGCGTCCTCTACGTCTTTGCCCTCAAGGTCTAAAGGTGCGTGCCGGCTCTGCTGGCTCCCCCTAACCGGCGGCCGACTCGAGGATATGAGCGTTACCAGCAGCCTCCACACCTTTATGGCCAGATAGACCAGGAGGGCAATGAGGAGTGCACGGAAAAACATCGAAGCTCACCAGGGCGAGGGGGAGTAGTATTCGGTCCCAGAAAGGGGCCGTTCGATTTGCCGCACCAGATCCTCGAAATGCTCTTCGTTGTTGACAAAATCGATCTGGGTGGTGTTAACCACCAGGAGCGGGGTTGCATCGTAATGGAAGAAAAACTGGTTGTACGCCTCATTGAGCGAACGGAGATAGTCCTCCGCGATGTTCCGTTCGTAGGTTCGCCCTCGTCGTCGGATGTTTTGCATCAGCCGTTCCAGACTGCACTGCAAGTAGATGACCAAGTCCGGCTTGGGGATCTCCTGCTCCAGGAGCGAGGCGATGTGGTCGTAGAGCCAGAGCTCACGGTCCTCCAACGTGAGGTGCGCGAAGATCCTGTCCTTGGCGAAGAGATAGTCGGCAATGACCATCTCGTGAAAAAGGTCGCGCTGGGGAATTTCCTGCTGCTGGCGGTACCGGCTCAGCAGAAAGAACATCTGCGTCTGAAAGGCATAGCGGCGCGGATCGCGATAAAAGTCGGCCAAAAAAGGATTTTCCTCGTGCTTTTCGTACACGACCCGCGCATGGTACCGTTCCCCCAGCTTGGTTGCCAGACTGGTCTTTCCTACCCCAATAACGCCCTCGATAGCGATGTATTCACGTCTCACACGCCACCCCAAGGTATGGCCGCACTGCTCCTTAGTGCCTTACCGACGCGGCGCACCGCGCTCTTGTCTGGACATAGCTTTAGTAACTGGCGCACCGTGCGTCCTTCGGTGCCGGGAGGAACCAACCTAGGCGCCAGCTCGGCCAATGGCACCAGCACAAACCGCCGTCTTGCAAAGTGCGGGTGGGGGATAGAGAGCACCGCATCAGCGTACACAAGGTCGCCGTAGAGGACGATGTCGATGTCCAGGGTGCGGGGACCCCATGGCTGCAGGCGCTGGCGGCCGGCGCGCGTCTCGATCGCCTGCAGGGCGCAGAGCAAATCGTGGGGCGAAAGGGCCGTCGCAATCGCTATGACGGCGTTGAGGAACGGCGGCTGCTCTCTCAACCCCACCGGCTCGGTTTCGTACACCGACGAGACGGCTTCAAGCGCACTCTCCGGCAAGGCCGCCACCTCTAGCACCCCCATCTCCAGATTGGCAAGACGGTCGCCGAGATTGCTCCCCAAACTCAGGAACGCCCGCACGCGGTGTGCCGCTTCAGGCCTCACGGGCGATTTCCACTTCGATGCCGTCGCACACGCCAGGGATCGGGGCGAACGGCTTGCGTACTCGCACCACGACGCCGTGGACCGTAAAGTGCTCCAGGAGCGCTGCCGCGATGTTTTCGGCGAGCGCTTCCACAAGCCGAAAATCTCCCTGAATTACTACCTCCTCCACCACGCGGTAGACGTGCCTGGCGTCAATGGTATCCCGCAGATGATCTGTCTGCCCCGGGAGACGCAGATCAGTAGCCAGCTCCACGTCAACCTCAAAGCGCTGACCCGCGTCACGCTCGTTGTCGTCTACGCCGTGGTAGGCATAGAACACCATGTTGCTTAGCCTGATGACGTCCAAGCAGGGAGCCCACTCCGTGAATTAGCAACCACTGCCCGGCACCAGCCCCGAGGCATTGTTTTTTGGGGCTTTCAATTTATCAAAATAATTGCACAAAGTCAAGGCAATTCCCTCGGGCCAAAGAAAAAACCCCCGCGGTTGTGGCGCGGGGGTTTTGGTCGTGCACTTTCGGGGCATCAATACATGTCGCTGCCGGGGGGCATCGACGGTGTGGACTTTTCCTTTTCGGGCTTTTCGGCGATAATCGCTTCCGTCATGAGCATCAGGCCGGCAACGCTTGCCGCATTCTGCAGGGCCACGCGTGCCACCTTGGTCGGGTCAATCACGCCGGCCTTCATCAGGTCCTCGAACTTTTCCGTCTCAGCGTTGAAGCCGAAGGCGCCCTCGCCATCCTTCACCTTCTGGACAACGATAGAGCCTTCCCAGCCGGCATTCTCGGCAATCTGCCGCACGGGCTCCTCAAGGACGCGGCGGACAATGTCCACACCCACCTTCTCGTCACCCTCCACTTTCAGCTTGTCCAATGCGGGGAGGGCGCGAATGAAGACCACACCACCACCAGGTACAATCCCCTCTTCCACGGCAGCCCGAGTGGCATGCAGGGCGTCCTCAACACGTGCCTTCTTCTCCTTCATTTCCACCTCGGTGGCGGCGCCCACATTGAGCACAGCCACGCCTCCCGCCAACTTGGCCAGGCGCTCCTGCAGCTTCTCGCGATCATAGTCGGACGTGGTGGTTTCGATCTGCTTCTTAATCTGGGCAATCCGCCCCTTGATCGCTGCCGGATCACCGCCGCCTTCGACGATAGTGGTGTTGTCCTTATCCACGGTCACGCGCTTGGCCCGGCCCAAGTCACCAATGGTGGCATTCTCCAGCTTGAAGCCCGCCTCTTCAGAGATGACCCTGCCGCCGGTCAGGATGGCGATATCCTCAAGCATCGCCTTGCGCCGGTCGCCGAAGCCAGGGGCCTTGACCGCAGCAACCTTGAGGGTGCCACGGAGCTTGTTCACCACCAAAGTGGCCAGCGCCTCGCCCTCGACATCCTCTGCAATCACCAGCAGGGAGCGCCCCATCTGGGCGACCTTCTCCAACACGGGCAAGAGGTCCTTCATGACGCTGATCTTCTTGTCATGGATGAGGATCAGCGGCTCCTCCAGGACTGCCTCCATGTTGTCCGGATCGGTCACAAAGTAAGGGGAGATGTAGCCACGGTCAAACTGCATGCCCTCGACTACTTCGAGAGTAGTCTCGGTGGACTTGGCTTCTTCCACCGTGATGACGCCGTCCTTGCCGACCTTCTCCATGGCGTCGGCGATGAGGTCGCCGATGGTCTTGTCGTTGTTGGCGGAGATGGCGCCGACCTGGGCGATTTCGGTCTTGCCCGGAAGGGGTTTGCTCAGGCGCTTGATCTCCTCCACCACTGCCGCCACCGCCATGTCGATGCCCCTCTTCAAGTGGGCAGGATTGGCGCCCGCAGTGACATTTTTCATTCCTTCATGAAAGATGCCCTGGGCAAAAATGGTAGCAGTAGTCGTCCCGTCACCGGCGACGTCGCTGGTCTTGGAGGCCACCTCCTTCACCAACTGGGCACCCATGTTCTCGAAGGGGTCCTCCAGTTCAATCTCCTTGGCCACAGTCACGCCGTCCTTGGTGCTAGTGGGGGCGCCAAACTTCTTGTCGATGACCACGTTGCGTCCGCGCGGCCCCAGGGTGACGCGCACCGCGTCGGCTAGCTTATCGACACCACGCTTGATTGCCGCCCTCGCCTCTGCATTGAATGTCATGATCTTTGGCATTGCCTTACCTCCCATTAATTGTCCATCGGTCCACGTCGCAGCGCTGTTTAGATAATCGCAAGGATGTCGCTCTCACGCATGATAAGCAAGTCCTCCCCGTCCACCGTCACTTCGGTGCCCGAGTACTTGCCGTAAAGCACACGGTCCCCCTTCTTCACCTCCATAGGGATCTTTTGTCCGGACTCGCTCACTTTGCCGGGGCCTACGGCAATAACCTCTCCCTGCTGCGGCTTCTCCTTGGCCGTGTCAGGGATAATGATGCCCCCTTGTTTCTTCTCTTCGGGCTCAATGGGCTTGATAACGACTCGATCCGCCAACGGTTTGATGTTCATAGCTGCTCCTCCTTCGCATGTCCTCTGTACCTCGATGTCGTCTTCGCCTGTTAGCACTCACCACGAAAGAGTGCTAACAAAAGCATTACAAATATAACGTTCGCAAGGCAAAAGTCAAGAGCCGAAACGGAGCAATAGGGCCGCATGGCCTAACATCGGGGTTCAGCAATGCTCATAGGTTCTCGTTGCGGCGCATCTGCTCGAAAAAAGGCCATTTTTGTTTACTTTTGGCTCTGCAATATCCCAGACGTGGCCTACGGGAGTTCCCGAGGGTGGACGGAGGTGAGATATTTTGTGCACTTTCTCCTTGACAATGTTCAAGTAGTAAGGTATATTATCTCCAGGGCTGCCAGCGATAAAGGCCGGTGTGCACGCACCAACGCGCAAGCGGGCACGCAGCACGCACCACGCCGCTCTTGACGCCCATGGTCTGGGACTCGCCGGCTCTCGCGGAACGGACCTGACCAAAGGAAGGGGATGGCCATGAAAGAGTTCGTGGAGTACATCGTCAAGCATCTGGTGGACGACCCAGATCAGGTCAGAGTGTCTGAGGTGTACGGGGAGACGACCATCGTATACGAGCTACGTGTCGCCCGGCAGGACATGGGGAAGGTGATCGGCAAGAACGGGCGAACGGCGCACGCGATCCGGGTGTTGCTGAGCGCGGTAGCCCGCAAGAGTGGCAAGCACGCCACTCTGGAGATCCTTGAGTAGGCCCGCCTCCGCGCACAGCGCTCATGGCTTCTTCGCACGCAGCTTGCGACGTGGTCACATGGTCCAGAGCGGTTTTCTCCGCAGCTCTGGAGCACGCATGCAGCGCGCCGAACATCGACGGCGCTTTTTTGTCTGGCAGTGAGGGAGGGTCATTTGTGATAGGGTTCCCCTCTGAGAATGGTCCAGGCGCGGTAGAGCTGCTCCAGTAGCAGCACAAGACAGAGCTCGTGAGGGAAGGTCATAGACGACAGAGAAAGGAGCAGGTCAGCTCTCCCCTTGAGTTCCGGGGTGAGTCCGGTGGGTCCGCCAATGATAAAGACCACCGTTCTGATGCCCGCGTTGGTGCGAGCCGCAAGAAACTGCGCCAGTTCAGGAGAGGAGAGCATCCGTCCACCTGCGTCCAGGGCAACGACATAGTCTTCATCGGCCAGGCGCCGCATGAGCTGTTGCCCCTCAGTGGCCGCAGCACGTGCACTGGGGAGGCTGGGCTGCCTGGCCTCCTTGATGTAGACGACCTCGATCTTCGTGTAGTGAACAAGGCGCTGCACATAGTCGTCAGCAAGGGCGCGGAGGTGCTTGTTTCTCGGGGCACCAACGACGAGCAGCTTGATCCGCATACGTCAGTCCTCTTGTGATCAGTGAAGGCAACACCAGCACCACTATACGAAAGATTGACGGCAATGTCAATAGGTTTTTGTGAGGCGAGGAAGATGGCGGAAGACGACAATGCAGGAGTGACGACTTCAGGTATAAAATTCTGCGACTTGCGCTGCGAGTTTGCCTCCTTTCCCAAAGAGGAGGCATTGGATGGTGCGCGTAGCTGTCGCACCTTCGCGGCGCTCTGGTGCGCCCAGTTGCAGGCATTGGTGCCAAAAAACGCCCCTTGTGCGGTCCAGTTCGGCAGGCGCCGACCAAAGGCAAACCTTTGAACGCCTATGGCGTGTGACAGGGAGAGTGCGAAGCGCCTGCTGGTCACTGGGGCCGGTGGTTTCTTGGGCCGCCACGTTGCCCATCTTGCCACCAGCGGCTGGAAGGTGTATGGGGTCTGGCACCGTGAGCCGCTGGCAGTGCCAGGGGTGAAGTCCGTCAGGGAGGATCTCAGCGATGGGCCTGCCACGCGCCGGATGCTGGACGCAGTGTGTCCCCACGCGGTGATTCACTGTGCGGCGCTCACTGACCTGGACTATTGCGAAGTGCATCCCGCGGAAGCGCAGCTAGTCAACGTCGAGGCAACCAGAACAGTGGCGCGATGGTGTGGGGAAAATGGCGCGCGGCTGGTGTTCGTCTCTTCGGACATGGTCTTTGACGGGAGGCGGGGATTGTACCGCGAGACTGACGAGACGAACCCCATCAACGTATATGGCAAGACGAAGGTGGAAGGGGAACGGATAGTATCGACCCTCTGTTCCAACCATCTCATCGCACGTGCCGCACTCATCTACGGACGGCCGCGCGGCGGCGGAAGTTCGTTTTCCACCTGGATTGAACAGCGCCTGCTCGCTGGCGAGCCTGTCCCACTGTTTGCCGATCAATACCGCACGCCCATTCTGGTATTGGACTTGGCCGAGGCATTGGTGGAGCTGTGCACGGTGGACTATGTCGGTGTTCTCCATCTTGCCGGCCCCGAGCGGGTTGACCGTCACACATTTGGCTCCTGCCTGGCGCGCACGTTGGGGTATGATGGCGCCTTGCTGCTGAAACGGCGGATCACCGACGCGCCCACCGTCGCGCCCAGACCACAGGACGTGAGCCTCGACACGACCCTGGCGCAGGCACTTCTTCGCACGCGCTTGCACGGCGTGGAGCAAGGCCTTCGCCGCATGGCGGCAGCAGAAGGGGAGGTCGCCACTCCCGACTCCCAACAAGAGGGAAGATGATGGAAGGTGTGCTGAGACTTGCTCTTTTTCAGGTGAATCCGACGGTGGGCGACCTGAAGGGAAACGCCCAGCTTGTCATCAGGGGGCTGCAGAAAGCAAGGGAAGCACGGGCCGGGATAGCGATCTTCCCGGAACTGGTGTTGACTGGCTATCCTCCGGAAGATCTGCTGCTGCGACCTCGGTTTGTTGAAGATACCCGCGGCGCCCTGGAGGAGGTTGCCGCAGCGTGCGACCATCTGGTGGCGATTGTGGGATGGGCCCATCAGGATGAGGCGGGTCTGCACAACGCAGCAGCAGTCATCCAAAACGGGCGGACGGTGGCCAACTACCACAAGATCTGCCTGCCGAACTATGGCGTCTTTGATGAGAAGCGTTACTTCTTGCCAGGTGGGGAGGCGCTTGTGCTCGACATCCACGGTCTGCGCTTGGGAGTGTCGGTCTGTGAGGACCTCTGGGTACCTGAGGGCGTTGTGGAGACGCTCGCCTATGCCGGCGGTGCACAGGTGGTGGTGAACATCTCCTGTTCGCCTTTCCACGCCTTGAAAGGGCGGCAGAGGGCCGCGATGATGACCGACCGCGCCACACAGTGCCGTATGTTCTTGGCCTATTGTAACCTGGTGGGTGGGCAGGACGAACTGGTGTTCGACGGGCAGAGCCTGGTCATTGCCCCAAGCGGCGAGCTGATTGCCCAGGGACGAGCCTTTGCCGAAGAGATGATCGTGGTCGATGTGCCCTGGCGGGAAGCGGAAGCTCTTCGGGCCGCAGATCCTGAATTTGCGGCCAGGCAGCGCGCTTTCCGTCCCCCGTATGCCTGGCGCGCGCTTAGCATCCCCTGGTCCCCAGAGTCGGAGAGCGGGCCGCCCGTGCATAGACCCGCCCCAGAGGAGCTGGGGGTGGAGGAAGAAATCTGGCGGGCACTGGTACTTGGCACTGGCGACTATGTGCGCAAGAACGGCTTCCGGCACGTGGTGCTCGGGCTGAGTGGCGGCATCGATTCCGCTCTGGTAGCGGCGGTGGCCGCCGAGGCGGTGGGGCCTGAACACGTCACCGGTGTGCGCATGCCTTCCGTCTACACCAGCACGCAGAGCATGGTGGACGCACAGCGAGTGGCCACCAACCTGGGCATCAACCTGGCAACCGTCCCCATCCAGCAGGCGGTGGCTTGCTATCGGGAGATGCTCGCCGACCAATTCCGCGGCCTGCCTGAAGATGTCACTGAGGAAAACATCCAAGCACGCATTCGCGGCAATATCTTGATGGCCCTTGCCAACAAGTTCAATTGGCTTGTGCTGGCCACAGGAAACAAGAGCGAGTTGGCGGTGGGTTACTGCACGATCTACGGCGACATGGTGGGCGGCTTTGCGGTGCTCAAAGATGTGCCGAAGACGATGGTCTATCGACTGGCGGAGCATCTGAATAGGAGGGAGGGGCGAGAGGTCATCCCCTACTCGATTATCAAGAGGGAGCCGACGGCAGAATTGCGCCCGAACCAGAGGGACGAGGACTCGCTCCCGCCGTATCGCATCCTGGACCCCATTTTGGAGGCCTATGTGGAGCGGGACCTGAGCATCGCGGAGATTGTGGCCCAAGGGTATGAGGAATCGACAGTGCGGAAGGTGGTGCGCATGGTGGATATGAACGAGTACAAGCGGCGGCAGGCCGCCCCGGGCATCAAGATCACTCCACGCGCCTTTGGCAGGGACCGCCGCATGCCCATCACCAACCGCTATCGCGAGGAGTAGGGAACCAGGGGACGAGCCCACCCTGCTCAGCGGCACAGAGTTTGTCTGTACTGCCCGGCAAGAGACCGTTGGCCACCGGCGGTGAGGGGGCCGCTAGGGGCACTTTCAGTTGTTTTCCGCCTCACATGCCACATGACATGCTTCCACCGCGTCTGCGGGCAGACTGGTGCGAGCAATGTGCCTCGCTGCGCCGGTCACATGGAGCGCGACAGGCAGGAATGGCCAGGAGGCCGTGTGCTGGGAATCTTGGCAAGCGCGCTCAACGCAGGCGAAGCATGCGGATGGTCTGGCTGCGCCACTCCGGTCCCACCCCTCGGCAGTAGTAGATGCCGCTCGGCACGGGGCGGGAGCTCTCGTCGGTGCCGTCCCACCGCAGGGGTGGATTGGCGCCCGGCGTGACAGAGGACGGGCGCAAGGTTCGCACCAGCCGCCCGTTGGTGTCGAAGATCTGTAGTTCCACCTTGTTCCCGTCAGGCAGGTCAAAGGTGAGCCACGTGTGCGACGAGAACGGGTTGGGGAAACTGGGGTAGAGGACGAACTCCGTGGATAGGATCTCTCCCTCACCCACCACGCCGCTCACCTCCCGGGAAAGTGCGCTCTCGTTGTTCCAGGTGTCGTAAGCCGATACCGCGAAGTAGTAGCGGACGCTGTCCTGCAGAGGGCCCACTCGGACCCGGGTCCTTGTGCCCACATCGACGGACACCTGGTACGACCCAGGGCGGGTGCCGTAGTGGAGCACGTACCCCGCGACGTCTACTTCGGGATTCGGCTCCCAGATGATCACAAGATCGCCTCCTTGCGCGGAGGCGGTGAGCAACAGGCAAAGTGCAAGCGCCAGCAACGAGGTCGTAGCCTTACCTTCCAATACCTCACACATGCTTCTTCCACGAGTGGTGCGTGATGTTGTGTTGGCTGATCTTGTAGTTGAGCGCTCGGGGCGAGATGCCAAGCAGCTTTGCCGCGTCCTTCTGCACCCAACCGGTCCTTTCGAGCGCCTGGATGATGGCAGTGCGCTCCAGCTCCGCAAGATTTAGCGTGGCCAAGCCCTTGTCGCTGCCATTCTCCTGGCGGCGGCGATTCTGCCCCCCGGCGGCAAAGTAGTCTCGGCCAGAGAGGGATAGGTCATTGGGGGTAATCTGCTGCCCCTCGCCCACGACAATCACCGCTCGCTCCACCAGGTTCTTGAGCTCGCGGATATTGCCCGGCCAGGAGTGGTTCTGGAGCAAGCGCATGGTCTCTTGGGTGAAGCCGCCTACCTCCTTTTTCATCTCAGAGGCGAACTTGCGCCGGAAATACTCAGCCAGGATGGGGATGTCCTCCCGCCGCTCCCGCAGCGGCGGAATATTGATCTGCACAACGTTCAGGCGGTAGTACAGATCCAGGCGAAAGTTGCCCAGTTCGATCTCCCGTTCCAAATCCTTGTTGGTGGCAGCGATCAGGCGCACGTCGACGTTGATCAGGCGGTTGCCCCCAAGCCGGCTGAACCGTTGCTCCTGCAGGACGCGCAGGATCTTGGCCTGCGTGGGGAGCGCCATGTCCCCGACCTCGTCCAGGAAAAGGGTACCCTTGTCCGCCAGTTCGAACTTGCCGATGCGGGTCGTGTAGGCACCGGTGTACGCGCCACGCTCGTGCCCGAACAGTTCACTTTCCAGGAGCTGGTCCGGCAACGCCGCGCAGTTCACCTGGATAAACGGCTTGTCGGCGCGCAGGCTCAGCACCTGAATAAGGCTGGCCATCATCTCCTTGCCAGTGCCGGTCTCACCTTGGATAAGCACGGTAGCATTGCTGCGTGCCACCTTCTTGATCAGCGCCAGCATCTGTCGGATCTGCGGGTTGTGGCTGACCATGGGGTAGTAGTAGTCGAACCCAAAGGCGCCGCTGCCACTCTTCTCCGCCACCTCGGGAAAGTCGTACCCCACCGTCGGCGCTTCAGGCAGGGTATTCACGAACTCGTCCCTCATACCTCGCACACCTCGCTGTGGTTCAGCTTGCCGCGGCCAAAGCCCATAGACACGCAAAGCCATGCGCGGGTGTGCAAAAACTCGACCACTAGCGGGACCGGACGCCTGGCCACGTGGTGGAAAGGCAGTCGGCAATGCGTTGGCAACTACTTGCGAATACAAGCAGTTGGCGGGGGGCCCAAAAAGCCGCGCTGCGAACACCGCCCCTCCGGCCTTTGTCATTTTCTTCACATTTGCTTTTGTGCGCCCCATCACAATTTCGAATCCGTAATTGGCTCGACAGACTGTTGGCTTTCTGAACAGCGCAACGTTCGCCTGGCGTGTATCCGGTCACGTGGCACGCTGGAGCACCCTTTCCACTTCCTCTAACGAGAAAAGCGACTGACCGCGCAGACGCGGCGGCGGAGGACTTTGCCGGAGCACCCGAACTAGACGCGGCAGTGCCAGACCGTGCCTCGACAGCAGAGTCTCCTCTTTCAAAAGTTCTTCCTTTGTACCATCAAAGCGCAGTTTTCCTGCTGCCAACACGATGACCCTTTGGGCCAGGCCGTAGACCAGATCGATGTTGTGGGATACCAAGACGATAGTCTTCCCCGCTTGATGCAGGGCGCGCAGGATTTCGGCGATGCGGCGCACGCCAGCCGGATCGAGCCCGGCTGTGGGTTCGTCCAACACGAGCATCTCCGGGTTCATGGCTATCACCCCGGCTATGGCCACCCGCCTCTTCTCCCCCTCGCTCAGGCGGTGCGGGGAGCGGTTGGCCACGGCTGCAGGGTCAAGACCGACGGCACGAAGGGCCCAATGGACACGTTCCCTGAGCTCTTGGTCAGCTGTGCCGAGTGTCCTGGGCCCGAAGGCTACATCGGCAAAGACCGTTTCTTCGAAAAGTTGCAGTTCGGGGAATTGGAAGACCAGGCCGATCCGGCGGCGCAGGGAAGTGAGTTCAGGTCCGTGCGCCGGCAGCTCTTTGCCATCAATGAGTACGCGCCCCGCGGTGGGCCGGAGTAAGCCGGTGAAGTGTTGGATCAGGGTTGTCTTGCCCGAACCAGCGGGTCCAATAATGGCCACAAACTCGCCGTCAACAATCTCGAAACTGACGTGATCCAGAACAAGCCGAGCGGTGGGGGCCGTCTGATGGTACTGGTAAGACAGATTCTCAATGGTGAGCCTCATAGGGGTTCCTCAGAGTGCCCTGCTGGTGGTGACTGACCGTCGGCCATACTGCGAATGATTTGTTCCGCCCTGGTCCACTCAGTTTGGGCGTAGTTGTCACTCATGCCGGCGATGTGATCACATATGGCGCGCACCAGCTGCGGGCGGCTGTCAGGCGATTCGAGGCGGCCCAGCACATAGTCCGGGAGCTGTGACGGGAAGCGCAGATAGAACTTGAATAATTCGCTGATGGTGCGTACGGCCACATCATCGGCGCGGTAGATGGAAGCGTGGTAGATGATCTCCCTGTCGATGAATTCATCGAGCTCGTGGTGGAGCGGCTCCAGTTCTTCGCTAAAGCGCACCACCAGGTCGGTAAACCGCTTGGGATAGGACCCTCTCTTGTCCATTTCCTCCAGCTGCCTAGCAGTTGTCTCCAGCAAGTCCGAGATGAGGAGGTTGATAAGGGCTTTGATGAGGAGGTTGCGGTAAAGGAAGCGGTCCCGTTGCCACACGAGGTGCAGCTCTTGTTCTTTCTCCAGGAGCCGCACAATGCTCACCTTTCGCACCTCCTCAAGGGCGACGAACCCAGCGCGGATGCCGTCTTCCAAGTCATGGGTGTGCTGGGCAATCTCATCGCAGATGGCGACCACCTGCCCTTCCAGGGTAGTTGCCGTCTCCTGTTCGAGATAGAGCCCTTCAGCGTTGAAATCGGGGTAGCGTATTGCTTCTTGCAGGCGGGTGTGCTTGAGGATGCCTTCCCGCACGGGCGCGGTCAGATTCAGCCCAGGGTGGGCGTACTTCCGCTCGATGAGGTCCACAACCCGCACGCTCTGGTAATTGTGC
Source organism: bacterium (assembly GCA_037445575.1). Lineage (GTDB taxonomy): Bacteria > Zhuqueibacterota > Zhuqueibacteria > JANLFK01 > Oleimicrobiaceae > Oleimicrobium. The sequence continues at coordinate 5,754 of JBBIKH010000026.1, read as the reverse complement.
TTGAAGCCACCCAGGGCCTGTGCAGGCAGGAGGCCGTCGAGGGTGTCGGCGCCAGCCATAATCTTGCCGAGCACCACCTCGCCGATGTGGCCGAAGGGGGTGTGGCCCAAGTCGTGGCCCAAGGCGATGGCCTCCACCAGTTCCTCGTTCAACCCCAATGCTTTGGCCACCGTGCGCGACAACTGCGAAACCTCCAAAGTGTGGGTAAGGCGGGTGCGGTAGTGGTCGCCTCCGTCGGTGAGGAACACTTGCCGCTTGTGCTTAAGGCGACGAAAGGCGCGGGAGTGGACCAGCCGATCGCGATCGCGCTGGAAAGCGGTGCGGTACGGGTGCGGGTCCTCGCGGTGCTTCCTGGTGAGCTCCGCAGTGGCAGAGCGAGCTGCGTAAGGGGCGAGGACCTGCTCTTCGATCGCCTCCAGCTGAGCTCGTGTGCGCAGTGTGCCCTTCTGGGCTGTGGTATGCGCCATGTTCAACAGTTCCTTCGGTGTCAGCGAAAATCGCCTATCAGTTGAAATGCCGCCCAATATGCCGGATGGGCGTTCACCTCTCTCATGACCAATAGTTGTGCTCGTTGCAGAGCCTTCGCCCTGGATTCGCCCTCTGCCAAGTACCTCATGAAGCGTTTGACCATCACCGCCGTTGCCAAATCGTCGACCTTCCAAAGGCTGGCACACAATGAGGAGGCGCCGGCGAAGACGAAACTCCGCGTGAGCCCGATGATTTCATCACCACCGGCGATGGTGCTGAGGGCCGTTTCGCAGGCGCTCATGGCGACCAAAAAGCTGTTCATCTGCAGGCCGAAGATTTCGCGCGCCTCAAGCCGCCCATCGTTCTCCTTGTCCGGAGTCAGCAGGAGAGCCGAAAACAAGGGGTTGGCCGGATCGTATTCGCCGTGGCAGGAAAAGAGGTAGAGGTCATATGGGTTCTCGGTCCTCTTGACCACGGTTTCGGTCGCCGCAGTGCCCAGGAACCTGTCCACCTCCAGGAAGCTGCGAGAGACGCTTTCCACCTCTTTTGCCGCCATGGGCAGAGGTCGCGCTTGCCCTGGGAGCGTGGGGTTACCCAGGGCAAGGACACGCAGTCGCTGCCGCGGCAAGTCCGCAAACCGCTGGCCGGCCTCCATGCACATCCCCAGAACGGTGCCACTCGGGGCCGTCGCCAGGGCGAAATCCTCCACAAGGTAGCGCCTTTCCTGTCCGACCAAGCAAGCAAAAGGGAGGTAGTGGAGCGGCCCGTGCGGAATGATGACCAGGGTGGTGATGCCCTGCAAAGATGCGCTGAGCGGGCCCAAGAGGATCTGCCACAAGCGTGCAGCGCGCTGGTTGACGACTGACAGCTGGTTGATGGCCGCACGCAGCTCGCCAACTTCCTTGTACAACTCCTCCTGGCCGACGCGAACTACCCAGCTGCGGACGTTGGTGGTGGTGACAAGCCAAATGAAAAGTCTATCCTTGGCCACAAAGTACTCCACCACCGCCACAGCCGGTGGCAGGAGAGCCTGCAGGCGAGCAACAGGCCAGGGGGCAACGGTCACCATGTCGGCAAGGCGGGGATCGGCCTCTTTGAGTCTGACCAGATCACGTTCATAGGTGGTCCGAAGCTCGGCAAGCTCACTGCTCAGTTGCTCCAATCTCTCCTTTTGTGCCGCGGTCATGGCCTCGGGGTCGATGCTTCGGAGACGGCTGATTTCCTCCTGAGTATTGCGTAGCTGGGTCTCCAACTTGTTCAGGCTGGCGTAGAGCTCCTTGCCTGTGCGCTCCCCAAGGGCCAGCTGGCGGTTTCCGAGCATGTCCAGGAAACCACGCGCCCGTGCTCGCTCCGCAGCAGCAAAGGCCTCCTCGTCGCGCCCCATTTCCACCAGCAGGTCGATGAGATCGGCATAGACTTCCTGTTTGTCGTTGATGAACCCGGCCTGGTGCTCGGCCACCCTAATGCGCGCCCGCATCTGCTCGACGACTTGAACGGCCTGCATCAGGCTGACAAGGCTCTCTTCGAACCGACGTGCCTCCCGTTGCAAGAGGCCCAGCTGGTGTACCGCCCGCCATTCCACATCTGGCGCAAAGAGCGCTCGCGCCAACGATGCCGCCTCCCCCAGATACTGAGCTGCCTCCTCCCGCTGGCCCTGCGCTTTACGTACCACGCCGAGGTAGTACAGGCATTGGGCCTGGTTGCGGCGATCGCCGACCTGCTGGCTCAGGCGCAGGGCATGCTGAAATGCAGCCTCAGCCTGCTGCAACTGGCCTTTCTGCAGCAACAAGGCTCCCATATTGCGCAGGTCATAGGACAGACCACGCTGGGAGCCGATGAGGCTGTCCAGGTGGGCGGCGGCGGTGAACTCCGCCAGGGCCCGTGCATAGTCGCAGGAACTGACGTGCACCAGGCCGATGTTCTTGCGAATGGTGGCCTGATCGAAAAGATCCCCGGTGCGCAGCACCAGATCCAGGGCCCTCTCCTGGTCGCGAAGGGATTGTTGGGCGTCGCCAATGCTGAGGTGCACTAGCCCGCGGGTAGCCAGAGCCAGCGCCTGCATGGCAACGTCACCCTGTTCCTCAAAGGCCTGCAGGGCGAGGCGGTTGCTCTGCAGTGCTTGTTGGTAGTCGCCCGTCTTCCAGAAGAGATTGGCTAGATAGTGATGCGACAGGGCGACCTTGTCCTGGAGTCCCAACTTCTCCGCCTCTTGGCCGGCCCGCTGCTGTACCTGGATGGCCGCCGGGTAGTCGGCCATCATTTCGTATGCCAGGCCGAGGTTCTGCAGCACCTCCACGCGCGCCGCAGAGGGCTGCCCACCGTCTAGCAGGGCCAAGGCGGCAGATAACGCACGTAGGGCCCTGGGATAGTCCTCCAGGTAGCGGAGGGCCACGCGGCCCATGTCGCTCAGATTGCGAGCCGCCCCCTCGTTCTCATTGGCCTGGGCATAGAGCTGCCGCGAGAGCTCGAACTGATCAACTGCTGCTTGGTACTGACCGGCGGACTCGTAGACAATGCCCAACTCACGATGGAGCTCGGGCAAGGTCTCTGGCTGGTGCTGCGCGGCCACTTCTATCACGTGGCGCAGCGTGGCAATAGCAGCCTCATATTCCTGGACTTGGGCATGAAGGGAAGCCAGATTGCGGTAGCGACGGATCTGGAGCTCAGGATCGCCGAGGGCATCTGCCTCGGCGGCCAGCTGGCGCTGATACTGGATGGTCTTGCGCAACAGGCCGCCATTTGCAGAGGCGCGCACGATGAGCAGCCGCAACCTGCTGACACTGGCACTGTCCTGGCGCGCAAGCGCCATGGCCAACGCCTCCTCATAGTAGCGAACTGCTTCGCTCCAGTCCTTGTCTCCTTCCGCTTGCAGGCCGGCACGCACCTTCCCGGCCAGGGCGCGCTCCGCGTAGGCGGTGGCCTCCACCCTGCTCATGCCTCCGTACCCGAGAAGCTGAATGGAAGCAATGCTCGTGTCGCTCGCCAGAACTGCCTCGACTGCAGCGCGAAACGCCTCGGCAGGGGGCATCTCCAGCACGTGGCGGTAGAAGGCCGTGTAGAAGTCCAGGCGTTGCTGGCTCGGGGCATCACCCCTGACCAATAGCACCGCCGCAGTGCCGCCCAGGGCGAAGAGGCGGTCAAGCAGCTCTTCGCTGCTGCCAGCGGTGGTGCTGTCCGGTACATCCAGGACGCACACGGTCGCGTTCGACGCGAGCTCGAAGAGATCCACCAGGCGCAGCGTGAAGGGCCTTGGGTCGCCTCCGAGACTGAAGGTGGAGTGAAGTGGCGCGGTCTCCTGGCCCTGCCACCTCGCCTGCCAGTGCACTATGTTGCTCCCCAGAAGGGCCTGCGTGAGCTCTCGGGCCTGAGCTTCTTCGCTGGTGCGGGCGGGCATAAGAGCCACCTCGTACCGCATTCCCTCCAGTGCTTGTTCGAGGGTCTGGTCGCTGAGTAGGACAGTTGGACTGCCCACGGTGCCTCGGCTTAAGGCGAGAAGGTAGCTGCTGAGACTGGAGCACACCGTGACTGCCGGTGCCTGTCGCCCCAGCCAGGCGCTTAAGGCTGCCTGCACGGGGAGTCGAAACATGGGGCCATCCGGGATCACGATGGCGCGCCGTGCCGTTCGCAGCCAAGGGCTAGCCGGCCCGAGAAGCTCCTCAATGTGCTGGAGAGTGCTGTCCGCCCGCGGAGCCGCCAAGAACGCCTTGGTCGTGCGCTCTACGCGGTTGATGCCAAGAGGGAGATGGGCCATGTGCACGGTGCTGGAGGTGATGGTCCAGAGGAGCGTCGTGTCCTCGCCGAGCAGGTAAACGAGTGCCACCTCCCCCTCTTTCAGCGCCTGCTGCACGGTCGCCAACGAGGGCGCCTGGACGGTGACCAGCGCCTCCAGCTCCTTAGCTTCCCGCCGCAGTTTGGCCATGGCCTCCTCGTATTCCTGGCGCAGGCTGTCGTGGGCAGCGCGCAGCTGGATCAGTTCAGGGGCATTGCGTTGGAGTACCGCGCTGAGTTGTCGCAACCTTAGCTCGTGAGTAGTGAGCTCCTCGCGGAAGGTTCGCACCCAATTGAGCAGGTTGGTGCGCGAGGGGCTGCTTAGGCGGATGACCTCGCCGGAGACGGCGTCTAGAAAAAGCTGGGCACGGAGTTCCTCTGCTGCTTGCAGTGCGGCGAGCGTGTCCCCCAGCGCAGCCAAGTGGAAGGCATAGTGTTCGTAGAGTCGGCGGTGACGCGCTCGCTCCATGGGCAGCACCACGCGCGTGATACCAGATTCGCTGACCGAGCGCAACCCACTCAATGCCTGCTCGAAATAGCTCTTTGCCGGGTTCAGCCGCAGGCTGGCACGCCTGCGTTCATCGAAGCGGCTGGCGAGCTCCCCCAAGCTTTGGTTCACCTGCCAGAGCAGGTCGCTGTAGCCCTTCAGCTGGCAGATGCGGCGGGCCTGCAGCAAGTGGGTTGTGGCGCGCTCCCACTCGCCAAGCACGCTCCATGAGCGCGCCAGATTCATCCTGCAGACTGTCTCCTCTCTGGCCAAGCGGCGCTCCGTACTGAGACGTAGCGCCTCTTCAAAGTAGGTTTGCGCATAGCTTGCCCGCTCCAACAGGTTCAGACTTCGGCGCACAGCCTGGTGGAGGTCGTCAGGCACCTGTGCTGGCGCTACCTCTTCCAGGCTCAAAGAGCCAAGGAGGTTCAAGAGCTGTACTCGGCGCTGCACCAACACCCGCGACTGGCCCTCAAGGTAGCTCAGGGCGTCACTTAACCGTCTGGCTGCCGGGTCAAGCAGCGCCGGATCGGACATGACGAGCGCCAGCTGCGCGAGGTTGATGGCGTTCACGGCAATGCCGGCCACGACCTTGCTCTTGACGCACAGCTCGTAGCTGCGGTCGAAGTGGTGCCAGGCCGCAAGCATGTCGCCCTTGACGAAATGGAGATAGCCCAGGTTGTTGAGCACCGCCGCCTCAGCGCGTCTGTCCTTGCGCTGACGGTAGAGCGCCAGCTTCTTTTGGTTCTGCTTGATGGCCTCGTCGTAGCGATGGCTTTCCACCAAGACGTTGCTGAGAATGGTGTAGATCAAGGCCTTTTCCTCGACCGTGGTGAACCCGAAGGCCGCGCTCCCTCCTATGGCGCCCAGCTTGCTGAGGTCGATGAACGGGATCGGAACGTACCATCCCAACAGCCCCAGCTTGATGCGCGATGCGCTTCCTTTGACTTCCTTGAGCTTGCCGCTCTCCAGGAGTTCTTGGGCACGGACCGCATTGCGGTAGGCGTCGGCTTGTTCCCCAAGCAGCCAGT
>JBBIKH010000025.1:0-24739 GCA_037445575.1 bacterium | reverse complement strand
GCCCCTGCCGGGGAAGAGAGCTACTACGTGGCCTTTTTTGAGGATGACTGCAGCAAGAGCGGCTGGGATGTGAAGGAGCACAGGCTTTTCGCGTACCTCCGGTCTACTGGCGGGCTGGGGCACTACCGAGGCAGCCCGATCGACGCCGAAGGGCTGGGCAAGATCCGCGAGGAAGCTCCCTGTTGGAGCCTCGCCCGTGTGTACAACGACGCTCTTTATGGCGGAGACGAGTTCTGTTTCTCACAAGCAGCAGGGCCCCCCGGTTATTACCATAAGGTCATCTTCGACCTGAACGCGCCCCAGGCCTGTTGCGAAGAGAATTACGCCGGGGGCTTCAATGACTGCATCTCCTCGCACTACTGGGTGGAGCACTTTGGGGTTGAGCTACAGGCGCGGCCGATCGAGATGAGGGTATTCAAGGATGCAAATCGTAGTGGACCTAGCTACAAGTTCACTGCGATCCACAGGAGTGGGCAGTGGGAGTGCTTCGATTCGGATTGGTCCGGTGAACACTGGACCAAGCCACCAATGCCCTGGGAGTCGATCAACGACAGGGTCTCGTCAATTGACATGTTCTATCGGGTCCTGTGAGGCAGACTGGAGAAGGGCCTTCGACTGAGCATCGTCGGAGGCAAGGGTGCCATTGGGCGGCGACTGGTCCTTGCGCAGCAGCCGGAGGCAGCACTGAAGACTGCCGGCGCCGCCCCTAGGAACCACAATGCAGGTCGTTTGGGACCGGGAGGAGTAACATGGGTCACCGAATGGTCGTTGCCGTGCTAATGGCTCTCTCCCTGGTGGGAGAAGCCGGAGCTCAGGAGGGGCTTTCCCGCACACTGTTTGCTGAGCTCACGCTTGGAGGCGGGTCCATAATCAAGCAAGGCGGATGTTCGAGGGACTTGCAAGGGGCTTTTCGAGGCCCGACGTGGTTCATCCGCTCTGAAGGCATTACGCTTGAGTCGGTCGGGTACGGGAGCAGGATGGACGGCCACCTCTCGCTACGTGGCGCATTTGGCGCTCATGTCTGGAGGCATGTATGGCTATTCGTGGCCGGAGAACTTTCTTGGCCGTTGTACACTCTCGAGGAAGGGATCCGCACCACACACGCGGACGGTCGCTCAGACGTAGACTACGGGCCTGTGGGCGATACCAGAGATCTGCATGTGAAGTGGGTCCGTTACCTGTTTGCGCCTACTTTGGGCGCCCGACTGTATGCCACGCGTGCGGCGGCAGGACCCTACGTAGAGGTCCAGTGGGGCAGAATGTTCCGGCACGTGGACCTGTACTGGAACCCGGAGCGCTACGAGGTCCGTTGGTACCACTTTGCGCGGGTGCGCGATCGGGAGGCCAAGGGGCTGATGAGGCTCGGCGTGGGCAATCAATATCCCCTCTCCGAAAGGACCTCCGCCGTGGTGCATTTGGGGGTGACTTCCGTCAGGAATGAGGGGCTGTTCTTCCTCGGGTTGGGAGACGGAGGCCAGTACATCACCTTCGACGGGATGCTAGGGGTCACCTACCGCTTCTGAGGGAATGGGACCCCACGGTACAATGATGCACGGCACAAGGCCGAACGGAGAGCGAAACCCCTTAGCCACGGGGTACGGCCCTGCGCGCTCGGCCCAAGGCGTCCACAAAGACGGTGTAGGACTTGCCTGGGCTATGTCGATCTGTGCTTTGAAGCCTGCCACACCGGCCTGAACGATCGGACGCCGTCGCGCCGTCGGAAGAGGGACACTTGGTCCCCTTACCAACAGGCCCAGAAGCACGCCAACCGGCGGGGGCCGAGCCACACGTTCGAGAACAGCCACCAGCTGTTTGACGATGACCGGCAAGGGGAGATCTGGTGGAACAATGGCGTCTCGGAGACGATTAACGACAAGGTGTCCTCACTCGACATGATGTACTGGGTCTCGACCCCGTGAGGTCTGAGTCGGGTGAGGACCACATGAGAAGGAGGCGTGCCATGAGGCGACTACTGGCAGTTCTTGTAGTCCTGGGGCTGGCTTCTTCTTGGGCACGGGCGTCCTCCGGAAGGTTCACCGTGCACCTTCAGGCGGGTGCCGGCGTGATAGGCACCGGACAGGAGCCTCGCTTCCGGGTGGGCTGGTTTGGTGCTATACTGGACAGCACCACCCGCCAGCGATGGGACGGCGACTTCGCTGTTGTGAGCCGGATGAGCTACCTGCGGGGATTGTTCGCATATCGGCCTTTCAGCTGGTTGGCCTGTGTGGCCTCCCTCGATGAGGGCTTGCCGGTTGGCCACCTGGAGAGGCACGACGTGCAGATGGGGGGCGTATTTCGGCATGAGTTCCTCGCGCCCAGAAATGCCCATGGGAGTCGACGGGCACTTGCTCACCCCCGCTCTCGGGGCACGGGTCTACTTGCGCACCGGCCGGACAGAGCCCTACTTGGAAGTGACGCAAGGGTACATGTGGCAAGCGGTGGATGTATGGTGGGACCCTTCTGGGCTGCAGCTACCGGGTTTTCGTTACCGGATTCACCATCGGCACCGCAACGCCAAAGCCACTATGAGGCTGGCACTTGGGGTCGCCCATGATCTATCCCCCAAGACCCATGGTCACCTGGGAGTGGAGTTGATCTCCACGCGCGAGGGCCAAGGGGGCTGGTATTTCCTTGACTGGGAAGGGCTACACCAGCAAGTAGCACTGTGTTTCGGGGTGAGCTACTCCTTGTGAGTCCGCTTGGGTCAGGCCTTTCCCACGAGGGAGCGGTCGACGGGACTGCGTGCTGAGAGGCCAACCCTGGCGCCCGTTGCGGGCACCCATCGCGTTGCCAAACCCGGCAGAGGGACCCACATCATCCGAGGCCCACGACAAGCGGACTCAGGCCCAGACCTCAGAAGCTGGCGCCCGCGGCCCGGGGCGCAGGCATCTGTGTTTCTGGACAGGCGATACCGGGTGCCCTCAGCCCGGGCACCAGCGAGGGCGGGCTACCTGGTGGTGGGCGCCCTGGGGTGGCTTGCATGCGGGCAAAGGATCGCAGGCGATGACCACGAGCCCGTCTCCGTGGCGACCCCTCCGACTCAGACGGGCCTGCGCGGGGTCACCGTTGCCGACTCCTTGAGCCCGTTAGCCTCGAACCCGGCACTGGGGCACGAACCGGTCGAAGAGGGTTCCGAGTACGAGATCGAGGAACCGGGCGACGGGGTCCGGATCATCTACTGAGGAATGATCTCAGACGAGACCGCCACCAGCGGGCTTCCGACCCTCTTCGAAGCGGGCACAGAGCCCGAGGGGGCATAGGGGCCCGTGCCCATCTCTTACGCCGGAGTAAGCGCAAAGGCGGCGTGGGCGTTCCATCGAAAAGGCGGCCGTTGCCCCTGTGGCAGCCAGATTCGGCGCAATGCCACCCCAACGGCGCTTCGCCTATACGCCCGCTATCCTCCTCTTGTACTCGTTCAACGCCTCGGTGAGCCGCTCGCGAGCGGTCGTGTCGCCCGGCACATTGTGCGAGGGGTGGATGTACAGACGATGCCCCTTTTCCACCAAGATTTCAGCCACGGTGGTGATGATCATCCACACGGCGGTGGTGAACGCGATCGTGGAAATGGGCCCCACGTTGTCCACGTGATTCTTCAGAGGCACCACGGCATCCCGCGCCGGTACACACGTGTCCACCACCACGTCGGCAATTTCAAAAATCCTCTTGCCCGAAGAGTGGCGTGTCGGCGCATCCTTGAAAGCCTGCGCCGAACCGGTGGCCACCACCTTCATGCCCAGTCGCTTCGCCTCCAGCGCGATGTCGATGTTCACGTTGTTGATCCCCGAATGGGAAAATATCCACATCGTGTCGCGCGGGTCAAAGGTATAGCTCTTCATGATCTCCTTGCCGTAGCCTTCCACCCTCTCCAGAAACACGAACTGGTGGACCCCCATCTCTCCGACGATGTGGGTGAAGAACGACAACGGCAGTTCGATCATGGGGTGGAAGCCGACGAAACCGCCGATGCGCGGGTACATCTCCTCCACCGGAAGGGTGGCGTGGCCGCAGCCGAAGGTATGGACCCATCGGCCGGCGGCGATGGAGTCGGCCATGAGCGCTGCCGCTTTGGCGATATTGTCGCGCTGCGTGGCCGCGATCTCATCCATGACGTTCCGTGCGTGGGTCAGCCAGATGTCTGCCAATGTGGTGGTTTTCACGTTGCTACTCCTTTTGCGCATGGTGACGAGTGAGGCGGCCGCTCACCACGGTGAATAGCACAGCGGCGCAGCAAAGCCCGATGGGTACCAGGAGGAACGAGGCGCGTAGTCCGTGCGCGTCGCCGATCACACCCGCTAGGGCCGGCATGCTCATCCCTCCCAGCAAAGCCATGACAAAGGCAATACTGAAAGCCGTGCCGGAGAGGTTCGGGTACGCATCGCCCACAAAGCTGAGGACGATGGGGAACAGGCCGGCAAACCCCAGGCCGATTACAAAGAGCCCAATCAGCGCCGGTTCCGTGCGGCGCGCCAGCACGGCCAGCAGGGCACCCGCCACGGCGATTGCCATGCAGGCGCGCACCACCGCGCTCCGCCGCTCCGGCTTCAGCTTCAATCCCAACAGGAGCCGGCCCCCCACCAAGCCGATCCAATAGCAGGTCAGGTACAAAACCGCCTTGCTTTGCTGGACCCCCAGCTCCTCCTGCAAGAACACGGCGCTCCAGCTACCGGTGGTTATCTCCATGCCGCTTTGGAAAAAGAGCATGCCGCCGAGAAGAAGCAAGGTGGGATGGCCGAGTAACCTGAGCCCTTCTCGGAGAGGGAAACCCTGGGCGTGCTTCGGCTTTGGGAAGGAAATGGCGAGCATGAAGGCCAGTGGCACCGAGACCATCGCCCCGGCGATGCCGATGATCCATTGGTAGTTGGTCCGCTCGCCCAGAGAACCGAGCAAGAGCGGCACCCCCATAGCGCCTATCCCGAAGAAGACGCCCAAAAGATTCAGACCGGCGCCGCGCCCTTCTTCGGTAATGTCGGCCACCAGGGCATTCGTGCCGCCATTGATCACGCCGCCGCCAAAACCGATGACGAACACAAAGAGACGCAGAAGGGCCATGGAGCCGGCAAAAGCGATTCCTTCGAAGCCGATCATGAGGAGCGCAGTGCACGAGGCCAAAAGCACCCCGTAGCCGTAGCGGTCGGCGATGGGACCAAAGACCAGCGACCCGGTCAGGATGCCAAAGGAAAGAAGCGCCATCAACGAGCCGGCGGCGGTCTTGTCGATCCCGAACTTGACGATCACCTCGGGCAGAATTGCGCCCAAGGTGGTAAGGACCACGCCGAACATCAGCATCCCAAGACAACAAGCGGTGAACACCGGCCAGCGACGATAGCTCATGGCCTCCTCGTAGTGGTTGTACCTGCAGCTGCCTGCCACGCAAGACGGGCCGCGCCATAAAGTCCTGCCTCCCCACCTAACGTTGAGGCAGCTATGCGCACCTGGGTGATGCTAATCGGTTGCGCCCAGCGACGTGCTTCCTCAGCGATGCGGTCCAAAAACTGCACGGCCGGGCCAAACACCCCGCCGCCGAAGACGATCATCTCGGGATTGAAGAGGCTCACCAAATTGGCCACCGCCATCCCCCAGAAGGAGATGCATTCGTCAAACACCCGCGCGGCCAGCCGGTCACCGGCGGCGAAAGCAGCAAAGACATCAGGAGCAGCCAAAAGCTCGATGGGCTTGTCCCGCAGCGGACCCCGGTAGTCGGGTTCGGCGGCCAGCAGCTCCCGCGCCAGCCTGGCGATCCCGGCCCCAGAGGCATAGTATTCGAAGCACCCGCACGCCTTGTACTCCTGGCGATACGGCCTGTCCAGCGCCAGCCAACCGATGGCGCCGGCGATGTCGCGGTGTCCGCGCAACACCTGACCATCCACCAGGATGCCAGCCCCGATGCCGGTGCCGACGGCCAGAAAGACTGCGTTCCTACATCCCTTGGCCACACCCTGCCAGGTCTCGCCGAGGATGTAGGCGGCCCGATCGCTGTCGATCCTCACCGCCAGTGTCGACACTCCGGGCAAGGACTCGATCTCCGCGCGCAGGGGATACTCCTCCCAGCCGGGGATGTTGGGCGCCCAAACCGTGCCGCTCTCCGCATAAGCAATGCCGGGCACCGACACCCCCAGAGCCTGCGGCACCCCGCCCCTTTGGCCGCACACGGCCAGCAGAGCTTGGACCTGCTGGCAGACCAGAGCCCCCACTTCCCTGCCGACCCTTCCTGCGAGCGGTGCCACCTCCTTGTGCACTATCTGCCCGTCCTCCGTGAACAGCGCGGAGGCCAGTTTGGTGCCGCCAAGATCCAGTGCCAACACGACGGGTACGAACATCTGCGCGCGCCTCCTCCTTCCGTTGCCGCGGCCAAACCGTCGTGAATGTAAGAAAACTGCTGTCCCTATGCAAGCAGAAAAAGAGTGCCTCAGCGCGCAACAAGTGGAGCCACGAACGTCGGTCGCAAAAGCCCAACCAACTATTTGCTGTCCAGCGCCCACCCATTGGCTCGCGCGAAGGGATCACACAGCCGGATGCACAAGTCCGCGCGAGTCCCTCCGACGGCTGTTCGTCCTGCCTACTAACGCCAGACCGCAAAGGAGAGTCGCGTCACGAAACAAATATCTTGACTTTTTCTCTGGGCGTAGCTATATTCGGCACGGTGGTGTGTCCATCGCGACGCCACGCGATGCGTCTTGGGGTTGAGGAGCACAAAGAGATATTGCACTTCACGACCGGGGACGGAGAAGATGCGCGGCTTCCGCACCATTGATCCGCCCCGCCGACGAGAGGTGGCATCTCTCCCTCCCGCCGGAGGTATCTTCTCAATCGTCCCCACAGAGTGGAGGGATCACCTATGTTGCACGGGAGCATTCGCCAGGGCCGGCTGGTCCTATTGACCGGCCTGGTGGCAACTTTGGTGGCCATGGCGCTAACACCCGCCCAGGCGGCAAACGGCAAGGTAGCAGGCAGGGTCTACGACGCACAGACCAAGGAGCCGTTGCCCGGCGCCAATGTCATCGTGGAGAGCATCTGGCAGGCCGACAGGGCGGTACCGCTGGAGGTGAAGATGGGCGCCGCCGCCGACCGCGAAGGCTATTTCGTCATCCTCAATGTGCCCCCTGGCACCTACAATATCAAAGCCACCATGATGGGCTACGGACCGCTGCTCAAACAGCAAGTGCGGGTCAACCTGGACCGCACTACCACCGTGGACTTTGCGCTCAGCACCCAGGTGCTCGAGATGGGCGCGATCGAGGTGGTTGCCGAGCGGGAGCCTATTCGCGCTGACGTGGCAGGCACGCAGGAGATCATCCTAACACAAAGGCTGGCCGAGACGCCGGTCATGCGTGTGGACGAGTTCGTCAACAAGATCAAGGGGGTCCAGCTGGTAGCCGATAACGACGGCCACGGCCTGAGCATCCGCGGCGGTAGCATCCGCGAGACCGACGTGCGCATGGACGGCATCTCCCTGCGCGACCCCCGCTCCGAAAACTCCTACCTGTCGCTCAACTCAACTTCGGTGGAAGAGCTGCAGGTCCTCACCGGAGGGTTCCAGGCCAAGTACGGCGGCTTCCGCTCTGGCCTGGTCAACGTGGTCACCAAGGAGGGCCGCCGCGACCGCTACTCGCTGTCCCTGCGCCTTGACGCCACCCCCGGCGGGCAGCGCAAGTTCTTTGGCGTCAATCCGTGGAGCGACGAGTCGTGGATCTACCGCGTCTTTGCCGATACCAGCGAGCGCGGCTATGCGTGGAAGGGCACAGTCGGCGATACCACCGTGCCCGAGGAGCTACGTTACTTTCGCGGCTGGAAGAACAAGAACGAAGGTCGCAGCAACTACGAGGCCATCGGCATCCCTCGCAACGCCAAGCTGACGCCAGAACAGAAACTGGAGCTCTGGAAGCGACAACATCCCCAGTATCGCTTTGCGGACAAGCCTGATGTGTTCGTAGAAGGGACGCTCACCGGCCCGGTGCCCGGCGGCAGTCTGCCCCTGCTGGGCGCGTTTCTCGGCCGCACCACCTTTCTTGCCGGCTTCAAGTACGAGGACACCCAATTTGCTTTCCCCCTCGGGCCGCGCAACAACTATGTGGACTGGAACGGCCAGCTCAAATTGACAACGACCATCAACCCCAGTATCAAGCTGTCGCTCAACAGCATGTACGCGGAGGTCAACACCCTCACCGCCGGCCGCCCCAGTACATTCGGGGGCGCACTCATCGACAACTCCAGCCGATTTAACTTCCTCAGCAGCACGGAGGCTTCGGTCGCCCAGCAGGCAGCACTGCTTGGCGGCAGCAACGGCTTTGTGCAGATGTTCAACAAGAGCAGACTGCAATTCTATGACAAGCGATTGATGGTCGGCGGCGCCAAGTTGACGCACGCTCTGTCGCCCAAGGCCTTTTACACGGTGGACCTGCAGGTGGGCTACACCGACGCCAAGCTCACCCCGTTCAGCTTAGACACTTCCCGTGCCGACGCCTGGTTCGTGCTGGACAGCACCTATCGCGTGCTCGATGTGCCCAACAAAGGCACTCCCAACGGCTCCACCAACTGGCTCACCGACATCACCAACATGTTCTGGCTCTACGGCGGCCTGCAGGCAGCTGACTCCTCCTACTCCTGGTCAGCCAGCCTGAAGGCAGATCTGACCGCCCAATTAGGTCGCCACCACCAGGTGGAAACCGGCATCAGTGTCGATTACAACTACCTCTTCGTCAACTCCGGCACCTGGCTGCAGTCAGAACAGAGCTGGACGCCTGACACCTGGCAGTACTACAAGGCACAGCCGTTGGAGATCGGGGTTTATCTCCAGGACAAGCTCGAATTCCAGGGGATGATCGCCACCATCGGCGTACGCGCCGACTACTTCGACCCCAACAAGAAAGCCTACCTGGTGGCACACCCCTTGGACCCGGACTATGCCAACTTTTACAACTTGGTTTACCAGTACTTGCCTGGGAAGTTTGGCTCCTGGGAGAAATGGGTCAAGTTCCGCGAGATGTTGGCGGAGCCGCCCGGTTGGCCGGCCACCGAAGACAAGACCCAGCTCAAACTGTCGCCGCGGGTGGGAGTCTCATTCCCCATCACCGTCAACAGCAAGCTCTATTTCAACTATGGCCACTTCTATCAGCGCGCCAACCCGACCTTCCTCTACAATCAAGCGGTCATGCCTGGGGCCACCAACGTTCCATGCCCCGACCTGACGATGGCCAGGACCGTGGCCTATGAGTTCGGCTACGAGCAGAACTTTTGGAAGGACTTTTTGTTCAACGTCACGTTCTACTACAAGGACGTGAAGGACGAACCGCTGTCACGCTCGTACGTGGACTATTGGGAAGAGCAGACGGTGCAGAAGTACTTCCCCGACTTTTACAAGGACATCCGCGGGGCGGAGCTGCGCCTGGAGAAGCGCCTAGGGCGTTTTCTGACCTTTTGGGGCAACTACGAGTACCGGCTGCAGACGACCGGTCGCACCGGCCTGGCGTACGTGTACGAGAACCGTCTGCGCGCCAGTGAGGAGGAGCGGTGGCCCAACATCGTGACCACGGACCCACGGCCGCTGGCCCACGCCAATGTGAATCTGCACACGCCCATGAACTGGGGGCCGCGCCTGTGGGGGCTGTGGCCGCTCAGCGGCATCTACGTCAACCTCTTCTTCGAGTGGCAAGACGGGGGCAGACAGATCATCAATCCGCAGGAGCCAGAGGAAAAACAGCACCGCATCGAGGTCGTGGACTATTCCAACACAGCCTTGCGGGCCGCAAAGACGATCCGGCTCGGCGGTGTGAACATCGAGTTGGTGGCCACCGTGCAGAACCTCTTCAACCAAAAACGCCTCTCATTCCAGAACATGAGCACCGCGCAGTTCGACCGGTACAAGAACTCGCTTCATCTGCCTTTTGAGAGCGGCGAACAACACGGCAACGACAAGCTCGGCGAGTGGGACAAGGACTATATCGACATCGGCTGGTTTACGGCGCCCCTTTTCTTGAATCCGCGCCGGGTGTTGCTTGGCGTGCGCATCAACTTGTGAGGCCTGCCCAATGCGGCTCCTCCGCGCAAATGCCGTACAGCGCGGCCTTTTCCTTGTCTGCTTAGGAGCGCTGCTTCGCGTGGCAGCTGCCTCAGACTACCTGGTTGTGGGGTATTGCCCGTCGTGGGTGCAGTACACCTTTCCCCCGCGGGCGATCGATATGGCTAACCTGACCCACGTGGCCCATGCATTTGCTTGGCCCAACGACGACGGCAGCATCGCCTCCTACAGCGATTTTGACCCTGCAGGTTTCGTGGCGGCCGTGCACGCTGGCGGCAGGAAGGCCCTCTTGTCCTTAGGAGGCGGGGGCCAGTCGGACGGCTTCTCCCCCATGGCCGCAGACCCTTCGCGCAGAGCTCGCTTTGTGGCCGCGGTGAGCAGTATGTGCCAGACCTACAGCTACGACGGGGTGGACATAGACTGGGAGTACCCGCTGCCCTCGGAACGTGGCAATCTGACCGCGTTGGTCAGAGAGCTGCGGCAGAGCTTGGCAGGGCTGAACCCGCCGCGGTTGCTCAGCATGGCCGTGCCCGCAGGCTCTTGGGCGGGCGCCCGCTACGATTTCGTTGCCCTTGTTCGTGAGGTGGACTGGCTGGGGTGCATGACCTACGACTTTCATGGGAGCTGGACATCCCACGCCGGGCATAACGCCCCGCTGTATGCCTCAGGCGGAGATCAGTGCGGCTCGGTGCATGAGGCAGTGACCTACCTCCTCTCCTTGGGACTGCCCCGCGAGAAGATTCTGGTAGGCGTACCCTTCTACGGCCGGCAATTCAACGCCACGCGCCTGTACGGTCCGAGCACCGGCGGCGCGGAGGTCTGGTACAGCGGCGCTGTAGCGTATCTCCCCGCAGGGTGGATCTACCACTGGGACGACGTGGCGCAGGTCCCTTTCCTGATCAGCCCCAGCGGGACACAGCTCCTCAGCTTTGATGATACCACCTCCGTCGGCCTCAAATGTGCCTATGTCAGGTCGAAGGGGTTGGGCGGTGTGATACTGTGGGCGCTCGGGCAGGACCTGGTCGAGGGACGGCAAGTGCTCCTGAGCACCGTGGGCCGGGCACTGCTTGGCCCGTCGGCGGTGGCGAACCTCGCCGAGGGCCACGCGCATATGAGGCTGCGCGTGTACCCTAACCCTAGCAACGCCTCGGTGGTCGTGACCTACACTCTCTCTCAACCGGGGCCGGTAGAGGTGCGGCTCTTTGACATCCGCGGCCGGCTGGCATGGCAGGCCGAATTGGGAGACCAAACCGAGGGTGACCACCAGCTGGCCGTTGATCTCGGAGGACTGGCCAGCGGACTCTACACCTGTCGGCTACAGACGCCGTCAGGCGTGGCCAACAGCAAGGTAATCATCTTGCGGTGATGGGACGCGAGCAAACCAAGCGGGAGAAACTAAGATGAGGCGAACACTATTGCGCATCACGATGCTGATAGCGCTCCTGGTGTGCGGGGCGATTTCTCTGTGGGCGCAAAAGGACTACAATGGCCCTCCCCTCTTCATCGATATCAACGCAATCAAGTTGGACATGAAAAAGCTGAATGGGGAAGGGCAGTTCACCACCCAATACAGCTGGATGCTCACCGGCACCGGCCCCGAAAAGACGGAGATCTTTTTCTACCCGCAGGACCAGTGGCATTCGCAGCTCCTGTACCAGATATTCAACCCCATCTGTCTGGATGATAGCGGTTGCGTCGACCAGAAGGGCAACCGCAAGATCATCCCCACACCGTTCGTCAGCAACGGGGTAAACGACTGGTCGATGGAGGTGCGCCGCTATCGTCCGCCCTATGTGACTGTGGACGGCGTGCCTCTTTACCGCGAGTATCGCTGGCAGGTGAATCCAAAGTTGAAGCCGGACATTGCAGCCATCTGGGAGGACATTCTCCCTTTCTGGGGCATCCACACGCATGTGGAAGTATACGCGTTCAGTAACCCAAACCATCAGGACTATATCATCTGGAAGGGGACCTACAAGTTCACGGGGGAGACCAGGCGGCCGCTGGAAAACCCGGGGCCTGAGGACCTCTTCCCGGATCAGACCATCCGCCTCTGGTGGCCGGTGGCGTTTAGCTTTGGCCCATCCAAGGCGGGCGAGTATGAGGTCTTTGGCCACTTTGCCTACGAGCGCGAAGACGATCTCGACAGTTGGTTTGCGCGCAAGTCGGAGTTGGTGAGCGGGCGCGCGCGGGATACGCTCAAGATTGCCTACTACTGGGATTCCACCCTCGGCGGTAGTGCGGCCTACCCCAACGGAAGCAAAGACCACACGGGCGACCCGGATCGCACCACCGGCCACCTCATGTCGCCGCAGGTGCCCGGCTACACGCTCCTTTATGCCTGCACTTCGCCGAGTAACCCCGCCGACGACCCCAGCCAGCCCTACGCCATGCCCCATGCGGGCATCGTCAAAGACCTGTGGGGGCGCCGCGACTTTGGCCTGCGCGATACCTACATCGGCCACGACAGCCGGGGCAAGTTCCCCCGGGACATCATCACCGAAGGATGGGCCACCAGCCCGGAGAAGGGGCCGATGCGCTTTATCACCGTGGGCCCCTACCGACTGACCAAGGACGCTTCTTTGAACCGGTATGACTCCCTCACGGTGGTCTATGCCATTGGCGTGGGCTCGTTGTCGTGGGAGATGGCCGACAGCATTGGCAAAGCATGGTTCCGTGGTGCCATCACCGATGATGAAAAGAAGGACTGGGTGCTCAGTGGACGGGATTCGCTGTTCAAGGTGCTGGATCGCGCCTACTGGGCCTGGAACCGCGGGCTGGACATCCCTGACCCGCCACCGCCGCCGGACTTGGAGGTCATCAGCGACGCGGACCGAGTGGTGGTAAAGTGGTCCTACCCTGACCCCGCGTACTTCAAGGACCCCGATACGGGAGTCGATGACTGGTACGCCTGGCGGGTTTATCGCAAGAAGGGGGCCTCCTACGTGGGTGACCCCCAGGACGCCTACAGCGGCGAACGCTGGCAGCTCATCTACGAGACCACCGATCGTAACGAGACCACCTACATCGACACCGACGTCACTAGGGGAGTCAGCTACTACTATGCGGTGACTGCGGTGGATAATGGCAGCCAGAATCGCGACGGCCTCTTCCCCGGTCAGAAGCTGGAGAGCTCCCGTTTTGCCAATCGTTCGGCCATGCCGGCGATTCCCTTCAAAGCGGGCTTGGCAACAACCGAGCGCGTACGGGTCGTACCGAACCCTGCGACCATAAAGGCGGGCGGCTTGGGCTTCCCCGGCACCCCCGACCGCATCCTGTTCACTCAGCTCCCCTACAAGTGCAAACTGCGCGTGTTCACGGAGACCGGGGACCAGATCATTAGCATCGAGCACTTTGGCACTGACCAAGAGGTCTGGGACCAGCGCACCGATGCCAATCAGTACGTTACCAGCGGCATTTACATCTTGGCGGTCACCGAGGCGGAAGACGTGAACGGCCAGCGATTGCCCGACCAGTTCGTCAAGTTTGTGCTGGTCCGCTGAGTTGCTCTCGGCGAGCACAGGATACAGGAGACTACCATGAAGCGCACACTGCTTTTGCTGACGGTGGTGGCGATGCTCGCAGCGACGCTACCACTGCACGGGCAAATCATCAAGAAGGGGCAAGTGGGGTTCAGATTTCTGGAAAACCCCATTTCGGCAGAGGCGGTAGGGCGCGGCTGTCTGGGAGTGGCCGCCGCGCGCACCGCCAATGCGGTCTTCTGGAACCCCGCCGGCCTGGCGTGGCTCGACGGCCGCATCGAGGTGGCCCTCAACTATACCAAGGGGATTGCCGACATCAACCACACCTCTGCGGCTGCCGCACTCCAGCTTGCGAACATCGGCACGCTGGGCGTGGACGCCATCATGATGGACTATGGCGATTTCTACGGCACACGACGGGCGAACAACGAGCAGGGTTTCGTGGACACGGGTGTATTCTCACCATCCGCATGGAGCGTGGGCCTGTCCTTTGCGCAACGCGTCAGCGATCGCTTCTCCTATGGCGTGCACCTGAAATACGCCTACCAGGACTTGGGGGACGCCTGGGTGGCTGAGGCAGGCTCTGATGTGGACGACCCCAATTTGGTGATCGGGCAAAAATCCTATGCCCACGGTGAACCAGCCATAGATGTGGGAGCGGTGTACGATTTTGCCTACCACGGCATCCGCTTCGGGGCAGTGATCCAGAACGTTTCCCGCGAAATTCGCTACGAGAGCGAAAAGTTCCCCTTGCCCTTCGCGGTGAGCTTTGCCTTGAGCGTCAATCCGCTGTCGTTCTTCATTTCCGATCTCGGGGAACACGATTTTCTGCTGGGCTTCGAGTCGCGTCACCCGCGGGATTTTCGCGAGAAACTGAAGGTAGGGGCTGAATACACTCTACATCAGACACTGACCGTACGTGCCGGCTACACCGGCAACTATGACGAGCGCGGTCTCACTGCCGGCCTCGGCGTGCGCCAGCGCTTCGGCAGCTCCACCGTGCGCGTAGACTATGCCTTCCAAGACTTTGGCTTGTTCAGCAGCGTGCATTTGTTCACGTTCGGGCTAAGCTACTGAACAGTGCCCAGCCGGGAGCCGTTACCCGGCCGTGGAGAAACGCACAACGGAGATCACGCAGGGACAGTCCAGATGGATTACCCTCTTGCAGGCAGATCGCGACCGGCTTTGGCTCCTGTTCTGCTCCTGGCGGTACTCGTTGCGTGCCATTGCGCAGGCCGACGGCCCCATGCCGATGTGGTGGCCACCACGCGGGCGGAGCCTACCCCCTGGCTCAATGAGCCAGCTGAGCGCTGGCTGCGCGACTTTTCCGGCTCGCCGCGCGACTCCCTCCTGGCCCTTCCCACAGCGAACCTGGAATCGGAGGGGATCGGCACTAAGAAAAGGGTGTCCGACCTTTTCGACCGCTGGCTCCTGCTGCCGGAGATCCGCGCCGACCGCGGCACCGCCTGGGCGGAAGTTACCCAGGAGTGCAAAGGGATGGTGGAGTTGGAATTTGCCCTGACCCCCGAGCAATGGCAGAGCCCGGAGCGACGCCAAGCATACTACCGCGCTGTAGACACCCTTATCACCGCGGTGGGCAACAAGCTGCTTGCCGATTTCGGCGACCTGTTGCAAGGGACAGAGCGAGCCCTCTTCCTGCGCGCCCTGAAAGCTCTCGCCTGGCAGGAGAGCAAGTGGCAACATTACTTGCGCTTCAAGGACTGGTTCTTCGTGATCGTCAGCGGCGGCTCCTACAACAAGCTGGACGACTGGGGCATCACGCAGCTTGCGCGCTCCTCCTTCGACGAAAAAGTGCTCCTGAACAAGAATTTTTTCGACAGCAAAGGGTACTGCTCCATTTCCAGCAGCCTCTACTATGGATTTATGCACTACTATTTCTGCTACCTGGAGGCACGGGCCAATCCAGACAACGGCCCCAGCCTGCTGAACAAGATCGTGGGCGCCTACAATCGCTACTCGTCCGGCTACAGCTCCAGCTGCTTCGCTCTGGCGGAGAGTGATGCAGGCTATCGCGCCTACCAAATTCGAGCCATGGGCTCGTTCAAGGACAACTTTGTGCTTGAACCGTGGCGGGAAATGACAGGGTGGTAGAGAGGGCGGCAGCCCACCTGGGCACAAGGAACATGAGCACACGGGCGCACCACGCAGTCACGCAGTGCGCCCGTGAGCGTTCTCTGCCGCAGGCTACGACGAGAGGAGTTGCTTGATCTTCTCCTCAATCTTCTGGGCCTGGTTCTCCCCGGAACCCACAACGATCAGCTGCACCACGCCCTTCTGGTCAATGAGAGCGACCGTGGGAATGCCCTTGACGCCGTAAGCGTCAAAGTTCCGCCTTGCCTGTTCGTCGGTGGCCACCGCATACGGGAAGGGGATCTCGTGGTGGGCCTTGAACTTCTTGATCCATTCTAACTCTTCCTGCGGCGAAAGCCCGGTGAGGTTCTGCTCCAGTTGGTTGAAGCGGCCGTAGTACTTTGTCAGGCCGATGATCTCCAGGCCCTTGTCGCGATAGTCGGCGTACCACTTTTTGAGGTGTGGGAAGGTCGCACGGCAGGGGCCACACCACGGCGCCCAGAAGTCAAGCAGCACCACTTTGCCCCTCAGAGCGGCCAAGCTTGTGGGCTGGCCGTCAATCCACTGGCTGGCCGCAAAGGACGGGGCGCGCCTGCCCGGGAGCTCCAACCTGGTCAAGGTAGCACGGAGGTAACCTGCAGCGCGTTCGTCGCCTTTGGCTGCTTTCAGCTCTTCCTTCAGAAGTGCCACCGCTCGCGGTAAATCGCCGCGCGCTGCGGCAATCTCGGCCTTGAAACTGACGGCTGAATACCGCTGCTCCCCCGGGGTTTCTGCCAAGGCCCGGTCAACCCAAAGTTCCGCCTTGGCGAGTTCACCCTCGTCGAAGAAGCCGTACGCGAGGCCAAGGCATTGCCCAAAGTCCGGGGTTACGCCGAGGGCCGGCATCCTTTCCAGGGCGAAACGCTCCGCCTTATGGAGGCTGTCGGAAAAGAGGTAGCTTTGCAGCAATCTGATCGCCGCCACGCTGTCTTTGGGGCCGTGCGCGCTCAGGTACTTTTCCAAGGCTTGCTGTTCCTTGCCATATTCACCCAGCACCTGATAGAGCGACCCCAGCGCCAAGAGGTCCTCGCCCTTCACCCGCTCCAGCCGCACGCGCTCCGTGTAGTTCCGGGCCAGGTCCCGCTGCACCGTGCGCAGGCTGTCGTAGTTGCGCGACACTTTCAGCCCTTTGGCCCACACGCTGTCGACTTCAGCCGCCTTGGAGGCCAGGTTAGCCTCGGGTGCCTCACCACACGACATGATGAGCAGGGCTATCCACGCCAGCCCACACACCACAGCAGCCTGTCGTCTCATTGTCCGTCTCATAGATCCTTCCTCCTTGTGACATGCGGTACCGCAGCTACTCGATCTCGTCAAAGGACGCGGGGATCGGCTTACCCCGCACGTGGTGCTCGAACCAGGCAAATTCCTTCTTCATCTTGAACATCTGATGGCGGAGCTCCCCTGGCCCATGGCCGGCGCGCGGAAAAACCACCATCTCCACCGGACAGCCAAAGTACTTCAGCGCCTGGTACATCTCCTGTCCCTGGGGAAAAGGCACCCGTTTGTCCCCTTCGCCCCAGAACAGAAGGGTCGGCGTCTTGGCTGCTGCCGCGTAGACCACGGGGGACTTTTTCATCCAAAACTCCACCGCCTCGTAGGGGGAGGAGCCGTGCCAGATTTCGCGGATGTAATGCATATCCGTCTGCGCGTAGAAGCTGAACCAGTTAGCGCAGCCGGCACCAGAGGAAGCGCACCGGAAGCGCTGGGAGTGGGTGACAATCCAGTTGGTGAGATGGCCACCCGCGCTCCAGCCGTGCACCGCCAGGCTCTCGGGGTGAACAATGCCCCGATCCACAAGATAGTCCACACCACTTAGCAGGTCATCGACGTCCTTCTCAAAGTAGTGGCCGATGATGGCCCGCATCCACTCGTCGCCATAGCCGGTAGAGCCACGGTAATTGGGCTGCAGCAGCACGTATCCTTTGCCCGCAAGCACATGCGGATAGGTGGCCCAACTGGTGGAAAAGTTCAGTTGATAAGAACTCTCCGGGCCACCATGGATC
Organism: bacterium; assembly: GCA_037445575.1. Lineage (GTDB taxonomy): Bacteria > Zhuqueibacterota > Zhuqueibacteria > JANLFK01 > Oleimicrobiaceae > Oleimicrobium. Next base: position 7,106 of record JBBIKH010000025.1, on the reverse strand, counting down.
TGCAGCACAAGCGGGTAGGTGCACCCGGGATCATAGTTCGGTGGCAGAATAAGTATCCCCTCGACCATCACGCCATCGTAGCTGGGCCACTGCACGACCTGGTATTTGGCCAATGCCAGCGAGTCCACCAGCGGGTTCCTGGCTGTCAAGCGCCGGAACTCCACTGTAGACATGTCGGCGACAAACACGTCGTGCGGGTGGTAGGGGTCGGTGCGCGTGCAGACCAACCGGTGGAGGGCAGGAACATGGTGGACGCCGCTGATAACCCCTTCTTCATTGGTGAGTTGTCGCCACGATCCGGTGCGCGGGTCCAAGGAGAAGAGCTGCGTGGTCACGCCCTTGTTGGCGACAAAATAGACGGTGTCCCCCTTCTTGCCGCCCCAGAAATGGTCCAGCACCTGCCAGCGGAACCCCGGCAGCAGGTCGCGGACCGTACCGGTAGCCAGGTCGAGGAGGAAAATAGAATCCTGGTAGTAGGTCTCCAGCTGTTCGTTAGCATCGGAGGTGAAGGTGAGCGCCTTTCCATCCGGGCGCCACATCAGGCTGCGCTCTATCGCCTGGTTGTGGGTGATTTGCTGCACGGTCAGCGAATCGAGGCGAAGGAGGTAGATCTCCCTCAGCGGAGCGGCATCCAGAAGTGGACTCGGCGCAGCGATGAAGGCGATGCGATCACCGTTCGGGGACAGGCTCCAAGAGGTGATGGAGAAAGGCCCGTCGGTGAGCCGGCGCTCCGTCCCCTCTTGCAGGTCGAACTCCCAGAGGTGTACGTTCGTCTCCGTCTGCTCGTAGAGATAGGCGTCGTCTTTGTCCTTGCGCCGTTTCTCCACCGCCTCGGGTACGGGGTCGGGCGCGGTGAAGTAGAGGCGCTTGCCGTCGGCGGCCCACTCGAAGGAGCCGATGCTGGTGGCATGGGAGGTTGCCTTCCAGGCCTCACCGCCGTCGTTGCGCATGAGGTAGACTTGTGTCTTGTCGTCGCGCCCGCTAAGGAAGGCAATGAGCTGACCGTCAGGGCTCCAGCGTGGGTGCGTACAGCTCTTGTCCCCGCGGGTCATCTGCACCGCCTCGCCTCCGACGCTGGCAACTCGCCAGAGGTGGGTGATGCGCGCATTCTTGTCCCAGTCCGCCTTGCTTTCTGCAAAGAGCACATAGCGTCCGTCCGGGGACAAGCGGGGGCTGGTGACGGAGGTGATCCGGAAGATATCCTTGAACGTCATGCACCTCTGCTGCGCGTCCGCAGACTGTCCGAGAAAGCTCAAACCGGCAAGCAGCACCAGTGTTGATCGCAGTCTCATCGTGCCCATTCCTCCTGTCGTCTTAGCAAACCATGGTGTAGGACCGTCAGTCGCGGCGCCATGGCGCGGAGATCCCTTCTTTCGAGCTCCTTCAGTGGCCCCAGCGGGTGACTTTTTCTGACGGAGCCACAGCCGCGCTGAGAAAGATTGCCCAACCGCTCTGGGGGCCACAGAAAACGCTTGACTTTAAGACGGAAAGTTCGTACAATAGTCCGGGTTCTCCATGAGGACCACACTCCTTGCCCGCTCTCCGACTCGCATGGTCACGCTTGCGGCACCCTCTGCGGGATGACGCCAACCCAGCGAAGGAGGACATGGTTATGCCCGACGCTTTGGATCGCATCGTGCTGGAGGTACCATCGCTAGAGGATTCCATCACCTTCTACCGCAACGTGTTAGGCGCCCGGGTGAAGATGCGTGAACCGGACCTCTGCATCCTCACGCTCGGCGGCATCGAGCTCTGCCTGGAGCTGGAGCGCCCTGAGCTTGCTGATGAGCGCCCGGTGAAACACGGCTTCGCCTTTGGCTTCAGCGTCGCCAACCTGGACGCGGCCTACGGCGAGCTCCGCACCAAGAAGGACGCGCCGGTGCTCACCACCCCGCGCGAGTCGCGCCTGGGCAGGTACTTTGAGATCGTCGACCCCCACGGCCACATCATCAGGTTCACGGAGAAACGCTGAGCCGTGAGGGCGGCATCCCTACGCCAGGCGTCAACGTCGACGACCCGCATGACCAGACGTGGCAGCCCTACGCATCTGGCCGGTGCCGGCACAGCCTGCCTCACCTTGTCGCCACAGGCTGGGTGACTTCGTAGCTTGCCAGCTTCGCACGAGCGCAGGCATCGAATTCGTCCAGAAGTTCTGGGCGATCTGGCACGCAGGTGTGGACAAATTCCGCGAACAACACTCGCCCTCGCTTCCAAGCCTCTGCCTCGAAGGCCCGCCTTTCCTCTCCCATGGGGCAGTCCACCAGGCGCCAATACTCCCCTGCCCTCCCGCTCTCGGCGAATTCCCCGTATTGCAGGTAGTGACCGGCTTCGTGGAAAAGGAGAAAGAGCGCCTCGCCAACCTCTTGTTGCGGAGGGCTAAAGAGCACGATTGCCGCGCGATCGGCGTGAGGGGCAAAGAAGTAGGCTACCGGGCCGTCCACTTGCACGAGCTGCACGGCTAGGGCTGGGAAGCGCTCCCAGCAGAGGAAAGCCTTGGCACGGGCCAGGATCTCGTGGCCTACGCGGAGCATGGCTACCATCGCGAATGGTTAGGCACCGGCCAGCCGCGCCAAGGCCGCGGTGAGCAAGGTCCAAAAGCTCTCCACCGAGGCCACGTTCACCCGCTCTTCCGGCGAATGCGGATGTTGAATGGTGGGCCCTAGGGAGATCATGTCCATGCCGGGGAACTTTTCGCCGATGATGCCGCACTCCAGACCTGCATGCACGGCCATCACCTGGGCCTCTTTGCCGAAGACCTGGCGGTGGACCTCCTGCATGACCGCCAACAAGGGCGACTGCAGATTGGGCGTCCAGCTCGGGTAGCCCGCGGGCTGCTCAATCTCGGCACCCACCAGCTCGGCAAACGCTTTCAGTCGATTGCGCACTGCCTGCAGTGCCGACATCACCGAGCTGCGGCTGCTCATCTGAATGACCGCATGGGTGTCGCCACAGGCTAAGGTCGCCACGTTGTTGGATGTCTCCACCAGCCCTTCGATCTCCCTGCTCATTGCCAAGACGCCGTGCGGGAGCACATACAACGAATTGAGCAGCCGTTGCCAGAAGCTGGCTTCAACCACGCGCTCGGGTGCCGGGGAGAGATCTTCGACCACCACCCGCAACCCTGGCTCCACCGCCCGGAACTCAAACTTCACCTCCTCGGCCACCTGCTGGATGCGGGTTTTGAACTCTGGCACCTTCTCCTCTGGCACCACCAGTTCGGCCCATGCTTCGCGAGCGATCGCGTTGCGCTTGTTGCCACCGCCGCAGCTGGCCACGGCGTACTCATACGAGCCGTCGGCGCGCCACAGCAGCCTGGTGAGCACCTTGAGCGCATTAGCCCGTCCGGTGTTGATGTCCAGTCCAGAGTGCCCGCCGCGCAGGCCACTCACCTGCACCTTCAGCGCCTTCCCGTTGGGGGCAGGCACATAGGCCAGCGGCAGTGTGAGCACCGAGTCGGCGCCGCCCGCGCACCCGATGGTGTACACCCCCTCTTCCTCGCTGTCCAAGTTCAGATACGTCTTCCCCTTCAAGAACCCTGGTTTGATGTGCCTGGCGCCGGTCAACCCGGTTTCCTCGTCCACCGTGAACAACAACTCCAGAGGTCCATGCGCAAGGGTAGGGTCTTCCATCACCGCCAGCGCCGCTGCGACCCCGATGCCGTTGTCCGAGCCGAGAGTGGTGCCCTTTGCGGTTACCCAGCCGTCGACAACGGTCACTTCAATCGGATCCCGGCGGAAGTCGTGGGTGACCTCGGAATTCTTCTCGCACACCATGTCCAAGTGTCCCTGCAGAATCACCGTCTCCGCCCCCGCCAGCCCTTGCGAGGCAGGTTTGCGGACAACGATGTTGCCCACCTCGTCCCTTTCCGCGGTTAATCCATGCTTAGCGGCCACGGCCAAGACATAGTCCCCCAGCGCCTTCTCATTGCCCGAACAGTGAGGGATCTTGCGGATCTCGTCAAAGTGTCGCCACAGCGCCGTCGGCTTCAGTCCATGCAACGGTGAGGCCATCTTTTCCCTCCTTTTCTCCATGTGTTGCTGAGGCAAAACCATCGTTCAGCGCTTCCACGCGCGCAAAAAGATAAGACTCTGACGGCACAAATGCCACAACTTTTTTCCGGCGGGTGCTCCGCATCAGTCATGCTCATGGCCCGAGGACTGCTTACGCCCAAGGTCGACCAACACGTAGAAGCGTGGCCGGCTACCTTTGAAACTCTCAAAGGCAGCGGCAAGCTGCGAGGATGCGGGTAAGCCCAACGTGGCCGGGCGCGTAGCGCGGACGTGGGCCGCAAGCAGAGCCCGGATATGGTCGTGGTTGCTGATGTCACGGGGGACGAGCACGTACCGGTAGGTACTACCCCTCAGCAACCGACGAAAAGCGCGGGCCAGTCGCGCGAAGAACTGCTCATATAGGGTGGAAAAGCGACGAGGCACCTGGATGCGGTCGATAACCAATGCCCTCCAGGGGTCACCAAAATCCAGGCAGTAGATGTTGCCCACCCACTCGTTCCCGCTGAACATGCGCAGGTTGAAGAAGCGCGGCTCGGCTAGCTGCGCCCTGGCCAATTCCGGCTCTGAGGTGCAGTCTTCGGAAATCTTCCCCTTGAGGAGGTCAAGATAATCCTTGGTGGGATAAAGATCAAGTCGCTCCCGCAGGTACAGAGATCGGCGCACACTCATAAAGTCCCTTGGCACGCTGAATACTTGCGGCCGATACAACCTGCACAGTGGGACTAGATCCTTCTCCAGAATGTATCGCTCATAGAAATCGCACGCTTTTGTGAGCTCACTGCGTAGATTCTGCAGCATGCCAAGCAGTCGCGTCCTTTCGCGCGGCGCAATGCGGAAGAGGCGCGCGGCCCGTTCGGCAGCCCCTAAGCTGCGGGCAATGGACTCTGGTCCAGCGGCGCGCCGCACCATGGTCGTCAGCGCGTTTCTTTGATAGACGGTGAGTTCCAGCCTGTCCAGCTTGCGCACAAAAGCTTCGATGGGGATCTGCGGCCTGAGAATCCGCAGGTAGACTGCCTGTCGCGCCCTCCAGAGGATGAGTTCAGCCACGGCACCGCGGAGCATCGGCGAGTTACTGCCCTCGGCCATTGCCCGGCGCAGCGCCGTCAGCACGTCATCGTTCTCGACCGCAAAAAGGGTGTAGGCCAAGAGCAACCTCCGCAACTCCGCCAGCACCTGCCCATCCCCCGGCCCCGACTTGAGGATATGCTTGCAGAGCGCCCGCAGGTAACTCCCCAGACTGCGCACCAGCAGATGGTAACGGCCCTGGTGCAAGAGAGCGACAAGCCGGTCCCTGAGCTCCTTGTGAATCATCCCGGAACCGTTCTGTTCCAGCAGCGCCCTTTGCAGGAAAGACGCCAAGTGGGGCTCGCTTGCCATCTCCTGGACTGGGCCTATGTAGCGTGCGAGGGCAGTGACATCGTGGCTCAATGCACACGCCGCCGCAGAGAGCACTTCTGGCCGGGGTGTACGCGCCACTCTGGTCCGAAAGCGATACAGGCGCAGAGAGATCTTGGGGGGGAGGACTACCATGGCAGGTGGAGCCTGGGGCTTCAGGTTGCGCGCCCTGCTGGCGAGACGCCGCATCTGTGCCGCTGTGAATCCAGGCGGCGGCATGGTGATCGCCGCCTGCACGTCCTCCATGGTCACGAGGCGATACGGTGGACGAAGATATAAGGGTAGCTCCTGCTCTGGCTCCATGGAAGATGCTGCCTCGGAGATTACGCGAGCTTGAAAAAAAACCCCGACGCCAGGGGCGCCGGGGTGTGCGGGACACTGTCGCGGTCAGATGACCGAGACGTTCGTGGCCTGTAGGCCCTTGGGGGTCTCCATGATTTCGAATTGCACGCGCTGGCCTTCGCTCAGCTTCCGAAATCCTTCGCCTTCGATCTGGCGATAGTGCACAAACACATCGCCGCCAGAATCGCGGGTAATGAACCCGTACCCCTTGGCCTCATTGAACCACTTTACCACTCCCTGTTCCATGCTGCAAAATCCTTTCAAAACGGTGAGACGGACCAGTACAACCGGAGTGTTGCAGCTCTGTTTGGAACGCTCGGCGGACCGCGAGAGCACCTCGCCCACCCGTACGCCGCGCCCTCGCCACCTCCCCCGCGGCACTACTGCGCGTACAACAGAGGGCTGACATGCAGTACTTCGGTGTACCAACAATTGCGGCCTAAATGTAACAACAAACCGTGAAGAATGCAAGCTTTTTCTTCACGATTTTCTATTCGCCCCTTGGGCTGGTGGAGGGCGAAAATAGAGAGGGCAGCCTCTGGAGCTGCCCTCATCGTAGCGGGGGGTGGATTTGAACCACCGACCTTTGGGTTATGAGCCCAACGAGCTACCAGACTGCTCCACCCCGCGATTTCGAGTTCTAATATACAACAATTTTCCCGAAAATCAAGGGCTTTTTTCGCTTCAAGTGGAGAGGTCAGGCAAAACCTTACCAGGTAACCCTCGTAACCCCGCCCAGGCGGGACTGCAGGAGATCGGTTTGAGCACTTTTTCCCCGTGATTGTCACTCCGGCAGTTGCACTTTCTGGGTGCTCAATTGACCCAACACTATCGCCTTACGCCACGAACCCGCCGGGGGCCCTGTTACCCCCGGGGAGTCGTGCACCAGCACGTCATCTTTTGCCCCCAAGAGTGCGCAAGGCAAACAACTCAAACGCTGTGCCGTCGCGCCGCCCCTGCACCCCGCTTTGGCAACGCCCATCAGGGTTCCGATTTGCACGCATCCCCAATTGCTTTTTTTTACCCCCTATTTCACCAGCACCACTTTGCGGCTCAAGCATTGGCCCCCGCAGACCAACCGCAGCAGGTAGACTCCAGAGGGCAGGTCACCGCGGTCCAGGGTCACCTGATAGCTTCCCTCCGACTGTACCTCGTCCACCAAACCAAGCACCTTTTGCCCAAGAAGAGTCCACAGGGAGATGCAGACGTGGGCACGCTGCGGCACCGAGTAGGACACCGCAGCCCGGGGATTAAGCGGATTGATGGAAAGGCCGAGCATGTCCCCGGCAAGCTGCTCTTCGCCCTGCGGGTCCTTCTGCGCCAGTCGTTTACCCAGATACCCGTGAATCTTGGCCTCGT
>JBBIKH010000024.1:23516-24885 GCA_037445575.1 bacterium | reverse complement strand
GCGCCTGTTCCGTGGCGCGGCCCCTGCGCGCGTGGCGCTGAAATGGGCCTTGGTGCTCATCGGCATCGGCCTCGGTTTGGTGGGGGGCGTCCTGGTGGCACCTGATGAAGTGCAACGGGAGGTCACCCTCGGTCTTTGTGCCGTGCTCGCCGGCGTTGGGCTGGTCGCCTACTACTTCTTGGCCAGGAAGGCTCAGCAATAACCGCAGCACCGGGGATGCCAGTCGCCTTCTCACGCGCCGGCATCCCCGGAAAGCTTTCCTCGCACCTCAGGCGCCAATCCTCATCACCAACAAGTACAGGCCGATAATGGCCCCCACCAGCAGCCAGCAGATGACAAACCCCCATATGTCCTGTTTGGTCGGCTTCCAGAATTCCCAGTTGGTGCCCGGGAAGAGTTTGTTCCGCTCCACAATCTCGGGGTTTTCGATGGCCTCCCGCACCCGCCGCGCATCCTCTTCAAGGTTTGCCACCGCGGGCGTATGCACGCAGGCGTAGAACTCTCGCAGCACCTTTTCCGAATTCGGCTTGGTCACCAAGCTCACCAGGAAGAGTACCACAAAGGGGAAGATGATGTCAAAGACGAATGAGAGCGTCGCAAGCTGTGGCTTGGACAGAGCCCGAAGGTCAAAACCCATGAGGGAGATCAGGTACAGTTGGACGCGAAAGATTCCCTGTCCCACGAGCGGTGATGCGGGGTCCTCTGGGTTCTTGCGGGCCACCGTTTCGTAGAATATGCCCACGGGAGGGTTGACCTTCTGTTTCTCGATGACCTGGCCGACCCGCTCTGCGCGTCCCGCCGCCACATCCTCGGCCACCGCCTTCACGCGAATGGTTTCAACGCGCTCGTAAGTCTGGACCGTCAGGCGCGGGTTCTCCCGGTTGTTGTTGATAGCCGGGACCACGTTGGGCACCACCACCGTGAGCATGATGGACAGCAGCATCTGCACGACCACCGCCTTGGTGGTCAACCGCCGCCAGAAGTAGACCAACCACAGCGCCGGCCCGATGATCGTCCCCACCGACAGCACGTATTTGAAGACCACAAAGATGTCGTCCACCATGCGCGCAAAGTAAATGGTCGAGCCTAACACCACAAAGATGACAATCCGGCCGACGATCACCTGAAGCTTCTCGCTCGCCTTGGGCACCAGAGGCAGAAAGATATTCTTCGTGAACGCGGCGGACCACTCCAGGCTGCTGGCGCTGATGGAGGACATGTTCGCCGCCATGATGGAGGCGATCATGAGCCCTACGAAGCCAACCCCCAGCAGGTCGCGGGTCATGTGGCCCCAGATGTTCGTCGGGTCAGAGAGCTGCCCTCGGTACAACCCCACAGCGATCAGTCCGGTGAGCGCCCAACCGATCAT
>JBBIKH010000024.1:1845-23499 GCA_037445575.1 bacterium | reverse complement strand
GCTTGATAAAAGCACCGGTGACCATCCCCATGCGGCCGGAAACGTCGTCCTTTGGCGACCCCCCGTAGGTGAAATTGCGCGGGGGGAGGATAATGAGGTTGATGGTCACCATGGCCAGGACGAAGTACCAGGTGTACTCGCTGGTGGCTGCGCTCCCGAAGATTTCGAACATATAGTCCGGGACCCGCTCATGCAGGCCCCGGAATCCCCCAAGGGCGTGCAAACCCACCGGTAGAAGCATGAACGAAAGAATCAGGATCAGCATGCTCTGAATCACGTCGTTCAGCACGGCGGCGAACAGCCCACCCAGCACGGTGTAGCTACCTACGATCAAGGCGTAGATGACATAGAAGACGTCCATGTCAAGGTACGAGATGTAGGCGTGCAGTTCGTTGCGCTTCATTTTCTCCTGGAGGACATCCAGTCGCTCCTTCTCTGCTGCGGTCAGTTCGCCGTAGCTCTGTTTCTGCTGCAACGCCTGGAGCTCGTTGAACTCCTCCACACTTCGTCGTTCCTCGACGGTGTACGCGCTCTCTGGTTTGACCATCATCGCCTGGAGGGTCTTACCGGTGAGAAGGTAACCGATGGAGCCCCCGTAGATGGCCGTCAGGAGCACATAGAGAGCGAACAGCCCCGCAAGGAATTTGCTCTCAAAGCGGTGGAGGTAAATATCGCCGGGCCCGACGTAGCGGGCGCGCCGCTGCAGAACTGACACAAACCAATAGAATGGAGTGAACAGCAGGGGCAGATTCTGAAACCACATCCCGGATAGGCCCTGGCGGTAGATCTCCCGGGCCACACCAGCTGCTTGATCGGCGCTGGTGATGGTGCCAAAGTGCATGGCAGTCGTCAGGAACTTGCCAAAGCTTCTGCCCCCCTGGTAGAAATCGCGGGTATCTTTGACCCGCCGCCGGGTCCACGTGCCGATGAGCACCATGGCCGCAAAGTAAAGGACGATGATGGCCCAATCGAGCAGATGCAGTCCAAGGAAATTCACGTGCCCTCCTTTGCTCCTCCCTTGCTTCCTGATCCCTCAGTTGCCTTGCTCTGCGGTGCGATCCATAACCGCGCTCACAACACCTTTCCAATCCCTCCTGAAACCCCGGCCCCGAACGACCCGCAATCAGACGGTGCCAAACCCGGTCCTCAAGATCTCCCTCGCACGTACTCGTACGGGAAAACAGCGTGCTCAGCCTTCGTCCTTTGAGGCCAGCAACGGGCATGGGGGTCTACCTCCGAGGCTTCTTCCGGCCCGAGCGCGTCTTCCAAACTCTAGTCGCGGTTCGGTCCCTCCATTAATGAGGCACGGCGCAGGCACCCCTGCCTGGCAGCCCCAACCCGACGAACTGTGCCGCTTTCCCGGTCATTTCTTGGGATATGGCGGTTTCTCCGGGAAGATGAACGGTTCTTTCTTGATCTTGGCCAAAAGGTACTCGATTGCCGTCTCCAGTTGCTTGTCATGCCCGGCCATCTCGGAGGCCGGATCATTCTCAACCAGGATGTCAGGATCTGCGCCGTGGTTTTCCACCCACCACTTCCCCTCGCGGCCATAGAAAGCGTTGTTGGACTGGTGCACAAGACCGTTGTCGATGGTGGTCTGCCCATTCACAATGCCCACCAGTCCACCCCATGAGGGCGTGCCGATCACCGTCCCGAGCTTTCGCGCCTTGAAATGCTCAACGAACGCCTCGCCGTCGGAGCCGTTGTACTCATTGGTCAGCACTACGAGATGAGCGTTCGACGTGCTGCCAGGGTAGCGGAACGGCACCATCTCTTTGAGGCAGTTGTAGGCAACCATCTTCCGCTCCAACTTGTCGATCAGGAAGTACTCGGTCCAGCCGCCGCCGTTGCCGCGCACGTCGATGATCAGCCCCTGTTTGTAGCGGAATGCCCGCCAGAACTTGTCGAACTGCGCGGTGTTGCCGGAGCCCATGGCGGTGATGTGCATGTACCCCACCTCGCCGTTGCCGGCTGCCAGCACCTTCTTGATGTTGTCGGCCAGCCAGCGATTGTAGCGCAGGCTGTTCTCCGAGCGCACCGGCTCAACCTCGTAAGTTACCGCCCCCTCAGAAGACGGCCGGCTGTTGACGGTTACTTTCACCTTCTGCCCCGCCGTCACCTGCAGGTGCTGGTACGGGTTCTGCGGAACCCGAATCTCTACCCCATTGATGGCAATGAGATAATCCCCTTCTTTGACGTTCATGTCCGGCCGCACCAGCGGTCCCTGCAGGTCGCGATCATAGTCGGTGGGGCCGAATATCCGCGCGAGGCGGTAGTAGCCGCTGGGGGACGACTCAAGCTCGGCTCCCAGCCAACCGGTGAAAGCGGGGTCATCCGGAGGGGTGAGCGGCCCCATGTCGCCGCCGGAGATGTAGGTGTGGGACACACATAGCTCTCCCACCATCTGCGACAGCAGCCAATTGAGGTCCTCGCGCGAACGGAGCTGAGGCAAGAAGCTCCGGTAATTGTCGCCGTTCTTCTGCCAATCCCGGCCGTGCATTCCCGGGTCGTAGAAGAAATCGCGATACCAGCGCCAGGTATCGGAAAAGATCTGCGCCCACTCCTGCTGCGGCACCACGCGATAGCTCATCTGCTCCAAATTCAGCTTCTCGCCCACGTCCTTCGCGGAATAAGCCTTAGCCAGGGAGGACACGAAGTACTCGTTTCCCCTGCGCACCAACATGTGCTCGCCGTGCAAAGACAAGCGCCAGTCACTGATCTTCTTGTCAACCACCACTTCCTTGGCCGCGCCCACGTCAAAGATGTGCAGCTGCCAGCGCGCCTCCCCCTTGGGGGTGAAGATCTGGTCATACTCCTCCTCCCCAAAGCCCTCGCTGGCCACCCAGGTCACATAGCCTTTGCCAGCCTTTAGATAGAAGTAGTTTCCAGGTGGAACGGGCACAGAGAAGATGCGCTGGCTGATCCCTTCCACATCGATCTGGAACGGGCCAGGGGTCTTCTTTTCCCCTTCGCTCGCCTTCTCAAACGGGGGTTTCTGCCCCGCTTTCAGCTGCGCCACCATCACTTTCACCGGATTGGGGATCACATGGTTATCTTCGAACACATCCATGCGCACATCGAAATTGCGGTAGGAAAGGAAGTAGAGGTATTCACCCTCGGGATCGAATGAAGGGTTGAGGCAGTCGTAGAACTCGTCCGTCACCGGGTAGCTCTTTTTCTGGTCGAGGTTATAGAGGAAGATCTTGCTGTTGCGGTTGTACTGGACGAACGAGTATGCGATCCATTTGCTGTCCGGCGACCAGCAATAGTCGCTGATCTCCCAGTAGAACTCATCGTTCTTCAATTGGTTAGAGCATGCAATCTTTGCAAGTTGCCCGGTCTTGACGTCCACGTAGTAGAGGCAAAAGTCCTTGGTGCCAAACAGGATCTTGCTCCCGTCGGGAGACCATTCCAAGTGGTAGACCGTGGTACGGAGACCGTTGGTGAGCTGTCGCCAGGGTGCCTCTCGATCAATCTCCAGCACATAGAGCTCGTACTCACCGGAGCGGTCGGAGAAAAAGGCCAACCACTTGCCGTCTGGCGACAGTTGCGGGTAGCGCTCGCGACTGCCAGGGGTATTGGTGATGTTGCGCACCTGGCGTCCCTCCTCGGCCGGCACTAGGAAGACGTCGCCACGCGCCTCAAAGACGGCAGTCTTGCCATCATCACTCAAGGACATGCTGTGCACATAGTTCTTGGGGTTGATAGTCCGCTCCGCAAGCTGCCAGCCGTCGGTGGGGATTTGCACGTCCACCCGCCTGCTCTTTCCGGAGGCCACGTCGAAAACGTAGAGGTAGCCGGCATGCAGGTACACAATGGACCGCCCATCGGTGGATGGCATCTGGACGTCGAAATCCGTGTAGTGAGTCACCTGCGTGATGTGGCCGGTGGCAAAGTCGTAGCGGTAGAGATTCGCAATGCCATGTTCGCCTTGGTCAGAAACGTAGTACATTGCCTCACCGATCCACATGGGGTAGGCGTTCTTGCCCACATAGTCGGTCAGCTTTCTGAACTCCTTGGTGGAAAAATCGTAGAGCCAGATGTCCGGGTACTGACCGCCCTTGTAGCGTTTCCAGTAGTACTCTTCCCGGCCACGGGGGTTGTAGACCATTTTGCTGCCGTCCGGGGAAAAAGAGCAGAGGATCCCTCTCGGCACTGGCAGCTTCTCGGGGTAGGTGCCCTCTGGCGAGACAGCGAAGAGTTTGACGATAGGGCGGAAGGTATTCTCAAAGCCTGCGCGGTAAATAATCTTCTTGCCGTCGGGGGTCCAGGTGACCACCTGGGCAGGTCCGCGATAGGTGAGACGCTTGGGCGTGCCGCCGTCGACCGGCATCAGGTAGACATTTGGTCCGCGCTGGTAGTTTGCCGAAAAGGCGATCCACCGACCGTCCGGCGAGATCTTGGCGGCGAACTCATTGCCCGGATGGCTCGTCAGGCGCACCGCCAGGCCACCCGAGGCCGGTACCGTCCAAAGGTCCCCTTCAAAAGTGAACACAATCGTGTCGCCGTGGATATCGGGGTACTGCATGAAGCGGCCCTCGATGGCACCTTGCACGGCGCCGCTGACAAGAAGCAACACTGCGAAAACGAGACATGCTTTCTTCATCGTCGTCCTCCGTTCAGGTGTTTGCTCGCCACTGGTGTTGGGGCGGTTCTACAAGCGGCACACGTCGCAACCCGACCTGCCGAGCCCCTGATGCTTTCTTCTGCTGCGATGGTCTGGGCCGGGACTCCCCTGGCGCTGTGCGCGCCACCTCTGATCTGCGAGGTAGCCTCAATGCGATGAGCCCTGGCGCCCTTTGCCATACAGCACGCGCCCGGCATCGCGGATGAAAACCTGGCCGTCCTTAGCCGCGATCTTGCCGTTGACCACCACGTAGCGAATGCCTTTGGGGTATTGGTGAGGGTTAGCGAAGGTGGCGCAGTCCTGCACCTCATCCGGGCTAAAGACCACCAAGTCGGCCCAGAATCCTTTCTTGATTACCCCGCGGCCGCTGAACCCCATGGCCTGAGCGGGCATGCTGGTCATCTTGGCTATAGCCTCGGGGAGCGTGAGTACCTTGCGCTCGCGCACATAAGTGGCCAACACCCGGGGAAACGTACCATAAGCCCGCGGGTGAGGTGAGCCCCGGCCGTGCACAGCAATGCCACCGTCAGAGGCGATCATCGTGTAAGGGAGCGCCATGAGTGCCGTCACATCCTCTTCCGCCATCTGGAAGAAAATGGCGCTCGGCTGGTCATCCCGCTCCAGTTCGATGATCAGGTCAGCCGCGTTTGCCACGGTGGGACGCTGCCCCCGCTGGATGAGGATCTCCGCCAGACTCTTCCCCTCATATTCCGGGTGGTTCCTATCCCGCGCAATGTAGATGGACGCCACTTTGTCCACACCGCGGATGGAGGTCAAGCGCTTAGCGATAAGCGCTTGCTTGATGCGCTCATAGGTGGCAGGGTCTTTGAGCCGCTCCACAAACGCCGCGTGGCCACCGTCTACTGCCCACCCGGGGAAGCTGCTGGAAAAGCCCGAGCTGGTTGCTGTGTACGGGTACTGGTCCAAAAACACGGTCAGCCCTTGAGCGCGCGCCACCTCGACCGGTTCCGCGATGAGTTCGTACTTGCCCCAGACCGCCTCATCGGCCAGCTTGATGTGGGAAATCTGCACCGCCACGCCCGCTTCCCGACCTATGCGCAAGGCCTCCTCGATGGCCTGTCTGATGGCCTTCCCCTCGTCTCGGAGATGCGTGGCAAAGACGCCCCCATACCGCTGCACCGCCCGCGCCAGCTCAATGATCTCCTCCGTGCTGGCATAGCGACCGGGAACATAGGCAAGCCCGGTGGACAAGCCGATTGCGCCTGCTCGCATCTCCCCTTCCACGAGCTCCCGCATTCTGGCCAAGGCCTCTGGGGTCACCACCTTGTCGCTGTCTCCCAGCACCAATTGCCGCACCGTGTTGTGCCCAACCAGTGAGGCGAAGTTGATGGCGATTCCCTGCTCCTCCAGCTTCCGGAACAGTTCGGCCATGGGGTACTCGGAGTCGCCGCAGTTGCCACCAACAACCGTAGTCACCCCCTGGAGGAGATAGTTGATCACGTCCGGGTGCTCCGCGATCTCTCGGTCGGTGTGGGTGTGCACGTCGATGAACCCCGGCGCCACCACCAGGCCGGAGGCGTCGATGGTGTGCTCGGCCTGGGCATTGACGATCGTGCCGATGACGGCAATGCGCCCCCCGATAACGCCAATGTCGCCCTGGAATGGGGCGCCGCCCAGCCCATCGATGATGGTACCGGACTTGACCACCAGGCCATACCTCTTGCTCACCAGGCTACAAGAGAGGCAAACCGTGGCCAGAGTCACCGCCAGTAGTATGACCCACTTGCTCTTCTTCATCGATCCTATCCTCCAAGTAGGCGCTCATTGCTCAACATTCGATGAACAGAGCTTCCGGGAAACCCAGCCAATGGTGCAACGCGGCCAGCTGACGGCGCAGGCGCTGGTAGTCAGGGCAGAACATCCTGACCACCTTCCAGAAGCGTGGCGAGTGGTTTGGCTCGCACAGATGAGCCAGTTCGTGCACCACCAGATAGTCGGCTACGTTCTCCTCCAAAAGCATGATACGCCAGTTGAAGTTCAGGTTCCCCCGGCGCGAACAGCTCCCCCAAAGCGTGTGTTGGTTCTTGATGGCTACTCGCTTTGGGGCCACCCCCATCCGGTGTGCCCATTGGGCGACCCGCAGGCGAAGGTGGCGGCGGGCCATCATCTTGTACCAGCCCACCACACAGCCGCAGATGATCGGCGCGCTCAGCTCGTCGGCGCTCACCACTACCTCCTCCCCGGTGCAGCGCCAGTGGGGCATGGCCCCTGGCTGCTGCTTCAAGCGCAATCGGTAGCGCTGGCCCCACAGGGGCAACACCGCCCCTTCTTCCAAACGGAAGGGGGACCGGGCGTATTGCCGCTCCCGCAGGAGGGACAGCCGCCGCAGAATCCACTCCTCGTGCGCCCGCACCAACCTCCGTACCTCTTCGCGCGATAACCGCCTCGGAACGCTGACTACAACCACCCCATCGCTTCGCACCGTCAGGCGGAAGTAGCCGCTGCGCAGACGGCGCCGCGCCCGGCACCGCACAGCATGGCCACCAAGATGCACGATGTGCAGGTCTTGCTCCACTGCCTCTTTCAGTCTACTTAGAAACGTCCATCCTGCAAAAATCGCCTATAGTCTAAGGAATTGCGCGGAAAAACACAACAAGAAAATTGCCTCCCTGCAAAGTTCTTGGCGTTCATGCCGCTTTCCGTGGCCACGTGCACCTTGCGAGCGGAGCGACTCGTCCGATATGTGCATGCACCTTTCCCCCAGCGACGCTCGCCTCCCGCCGGCTACCCCGGAGAACCAACGCGATCGCCGGCAGACCTTCTCCAGCCCTCATGTTGACAACAGCATGCCCCTGAGGACCGCTGGCACAAATCGCTTGACTTGTTGCCAACTATTTGCTATAATTCGTAAGGCAGATGCGAAGCGTGCGACACCCGTGTTGCCCTCCACGGATTGGAGGGGCAAACAGGGGGGCCAAGGCTTGCCTGTGTGTGTCAAGAACCCAGACCGGGAGGAATCCACATGAAAGGCGACGACAAGATCATAGCAACGCTGAACGCCCGGCTGGCTGAAGAGCTCACTGCCATCAGCCAGTACATGGTCCACTCCGAGATGAACGCGGATTGGGGGTACCAGAAGCTCCATGAGGCCATCGAGAAGCGGGCCATCCAGGAGATGCGCCATGCAGAGAAGCTTATTGGGCGCATCCTATTCCTGGAAGGAACGCCCATCGTGAGCAAGCTGCATCCTATGCACATCGGTGCCGAGGTGGAAAAGCAGCATCAGAACGACTGGCAAGCCGAAAAGGCAGCCATCGATGGCTACCGGGAGAGCATCAAGATAGCAGGGGAAGTGAGCGACTTTGGCACCCGCGATCTGCTCGAGTCCATCCTTAAGGATGAAGAGGAACACATCGATTGGTTGGAAAGCCAACTGGAGCAGATCAAACAGGTCGGCATCCAAAACTACTTGGCGGACAAGATCGGGTGAGACCACCGCGTGCCCGTTACATGTCTGAAAACTGGAAACTGCAGGGGGTGACAAGGACACCTGTCACCCCCTCAGCTTTTGCCTCCCCCAAGCAGAGGTGTTTTGGTAGATGGGGACCTAGGACCATGAAGCATATGCGCACAATCGCTTTCGTCATTCTGGCAACTGTAGCTTTCGGCACCGGAGCCCATGCTTGCACCACTGCCATCGTCTCCGGCAAGGCGACCCCTGACGGGCGGCCGCTCCTTTTCAAGCACCGGGATAGCGACGCGCTCGAGAGCAGGCTTGTGTACTTCACCGACGGCCGCTACCCATACATTGGTCTGGTGAACGCCTCCGACACGGCAGGCGCGGAGGTCTGGGCGGGA
This sequence comes from bacterium, assembly GCA_037445575.1. Lineage (GTDB taxonomy): Bacteria > Zhuqueibacterota > Zhuqueibacteria > JANLFK01 > Oleimicrobiaceae > Oleimicrobium. Next base: position 15,053 of record JBBIKH010000024.1, on the reverse strand, counting down.
TGCAACGGCGCCGGCTTCGCCATTATGAACTCTGCCTCCTACAACCTGAACGTGGGCGACACAAGCAAGCCAAACGACCAAGAGGGGGAGGTAATGAAGCGGGCGCTACAAAGTTGTGCGACCGTAGAGGACTTTGAGCGGCTTCTGCTAGCGTTGCCCAAACCGTTGGGAGTAGAAGCCAACTTTGGCGTGATCGACGCCCAGGGGGGTGCTGCCTACTTTGAGACCGGCAACTTCTCCTTCAAAAAGTTCGATGCCAATGACCCCTCGGTTGCCCCGTTCGGGTACCTCATCCGCACCAACTACTCCTTCACGGGCCAGCGCGAGCAAGACCGGGGCCTCATCCGCTACGCCATGGCCGAACAGCTCTTCTACCAAGCAGCGCTCGTCAACGGCCTGTCCGTGGAGTTCATGGTACACAACGTGAGCCGATGCCTGCGCCATGGCCTCACCGGAGTGGACTTGACCAAGAACCTTCCGGCCGATGACCAGGTTCCGGCGTTCGTGCATTTCACTGATTTCATCCCCCGCTACAGTTCCTCTTCCTCCATAGTGGTACAGGGGGTTCGACCTGGGGAGTCACCTTCTTTTGCCACAATGTGGACCACGCTGGGCTTTCCGCTGTGTACGGTGGCTGTACCGGTCTGGGTGGCGGCAGGGCCGGAGCTGCCCAAGCTGCTGGTGGCAGATGGCAAGGGCAAGGCGCCCCTGTGCAGCATGACCCTGCAGCTAAAAGAGCGTTGCTTTCCGTTCACCAAAGACGGAGGGCGAAACTACCTGAACCTCGCTGCCTTGATGAACGCGCAAGGGACGGGCATTTTGCAGCGCATCCTCCCTCTCGACCAGAAAGTGGCGGAAGAAGCGACCAGACGCCTGCAGCAGTGGCGGCGTTCCGGCCTTGACCAAAAGCAGGTGCAGCAGTTTTACCGTTGGGTGGACGACACCGTCACTGCCGCCTACCGCAGCCAATTTGGCCTTTGAGCACGGAAAAGGCGCCACAGTCCTTCCCGGCTGCGGCGCCTGGTGGGTTCAAACAGGGAGCCTACCGCACCCGAAGCCCTCAGGGACAAACGTACTCCGCTCACGCGGCAGCCGGGCCCACGTACTTAGCACTCCCAAGGCCAAGAATGGGAAAGAAGATGAAACCGAGGAAGAATAGCCCCAGCCCAAAACCAACCCCTTTGCCGAAGCTCTTCGCCAAATCCACAAGGACGACGAGCTGAATCACCCAACCGACCACGGGGATGAAGTATAGGATTAGCCACCAGCCGGGCCGTCCCACGATGGTCAGGAGCACGTACACATTGTAGAGCGGAATCAGGCATGCCCACCCCGGCTTGCCGGCTTTGACGAATATCCGCCACATCACATAAATGTAGAAGATCGCCACCGCAAGCGAAAATAGCACCAGCAAGAACAACGCTGCTGCCGCCCCAGCGTACTCCCCTTCCTGCAGTAAAGCCGTCTCGAGATTCAAATGCGCGTTCGACATGGCTCACCTCCTGGCAAGCGATTCTTGTGACCTTGCGTGACCCGTGGGACAACCCCCCCGTCCACGCGACAGACACTCTCAGTCTCACACCCCCTGGGCCCTCTGGCCTGCCGGCACCCTGTGCGTAGGACATTATACTGAAAAGGCCGGACAATGTCAAGCAAGAGTTCCCCGCCTTTCCTCCCTCAAGCCTCGCGTTTGCTCGCGCGAGCGGCTACCAGTCGCCGCAAAACGAGGAATACCGGATAACCCACTACGCACACCGCCACTCCGGCCAGCGCCGCTTTCGGCTGGGTGATGGCCACTGCGGCGGGCACGATTAGCATGCACGCCACAAAGACCGCCGGCAGCACTTGGTACAAAGGCACTTTGTAGGCACCTTTCGCGGCGCGGCGACGCAGCACGAACACTGTCGATGCCACCACAGCGATGGTCAGGCAGTCAAGGAACATGATGTAGCCGACCATCTTCTCGAAGGTCCCCAAGAAGACGATCGACAGGAGGATGGTGCACACAAAGAACGTCAAGGTGAACTCTTGCACTTGCGTCTTTTCGTTGACGCGCATAAAAAGAGGCGGGAGTACACCATCGGCGGCCATAGCATAGTAGGCCCGAGGGATTTGCAGCAAGGTGACATTGAGAAACCCCAACGCCGAGAGCACAATGGCGAGCGAGATAAACAGGCGCCCGAGCTCCCCAAAGCAGCGCTGCGCCACCTCAGCGGCCACAAGGTCGGCCCCTGCGACGCCGCCAATGCCCAGCACGCGATGGTACGCCCAATTCAGCGCCAGGTAACACGCGATGATAATGGCGATCCCGGCAAAGATGCCTTTGGGCATGTTCGTCCGCGAGCCCTTGACATCGGCGCCGAAGTTGATGGTGCACTGATACCCGCCGTAGGCGTACTGCACGGAAATCAGCCCACTACCGAGGGCCAACCACCAAGGCTTGTTGCCAATGCTCTGCGGCTGGGCCACCTCCTCAACGAAACTGGAGCCAGCCGCGGCGACAACGATCACGCCAATCAGAGCGATCTTTAGTCCGGTCAGAAGGTCTTGCGCCCAGGCGCCGGTCCGAATGCCAAGGTAGTTGACGACGAAGAGGACCAGAACAAGCGCAGCGGCAGTGATCTGCGTGCTCGCAGGACCCCGCAGATGCGGCGGGAGGAGCACCGGACAAAGGTACTCGGCGCCAATGGTGGCAACAGCTGCCGCGCCAACCCCGTTCACGAAGAGCACATTGACCCAATTAAGCATGAAGGCCAGCCACGAGCCATGGCACTCCGCCACGACTTTGTAGTATGATCCCGGCTTCGGGAAACGAGAGCCAATTTCCGCAAAGGTCAGTGCCCCGAGGAGGCTGATGATACCGCCCAAGAGCCAGGCGGCGAAAAACAGGTCGCTCCTTTGCGTAGCTTGCGCCACCATGGCAGGCGTGCGGAAAATGCCGATGCCGATTACCAGGCTCACCACAATTATGGTGGTGTCGAAGGTGTTAAGCTTTGCCTTTATGGTCACGTGGTCTCCTCGCCGTTACCAAGCGCCGCAACCACCTCTCCCGCAAGGCTCAAACTGCATGCCGCCTAGCGCAGCTCCACGCGCAATGGCGCTTCCGTCTCCGGCAGTTTGACCCACACGATGAGCTGCTCGGAATCGAAGTACCACCCCCTCTCTTTGCTTTGCAGCTCCTCCTTTCCGCGCATCGCGGGGATCACCTGTCCCAGGGCCACAACCTCACGAGGCGCACTCCGCAGGCCGTTCACCCGGAGCAGGAGCGACCGCCGTGGCGGCCGGTAGGTGCCCAATCGGCCGCTCAGTTCCACCCGCAGCCCACGCGAGGAAGAGGCGATTGCCACCTGTCGACACGCATACTCGCCCCGCAGGTAGCCGAACCCCTCGCCCGCGTCCTCGTACAGGGAATCAGTGCACACGTGGGTTGAGGGATAGACACTGAGAATCAGGGGGTCAAGAGGTTTTTCTCCCACAAAGTTGAGCGGGTCCTGCATCGGGACAACTGCGCCCGCCCGGACGAACAAGGGGATGCGCTCAAGAGGCGCCTCCACCATCACTCGCGCCGGACCGCGCAACCTCTGGTTGGAATAGAAATCGTACCACTCGCCTTCAGGCAGGTAAACCCAGCGCATCCTCGTACCCTCACTGAGCACTGGCGCGACCAACAACGCGCTGCCCAGCAGGAACTGATCATCAAGCTCCCATGTGGCGGGGTCACTTTGGAACTCCATCAGCAGCGGGCGCATCACCGGAACGCCGGTGATCGATGCCTGACGGAAGAGCCAGTACAGGCAGGGCAAAAGCTGATAGCGCAGGCGGATGGTGCGAGCGTTGATCTCCTCGTAGGTCTCGCCAAAAGCCCACGGCTCTTGGTCGCGGGTGCCGTAGCAAGTATGGTTGCGACACAAGGGCGCCAGAGCACCGAGTTGCAGAAATCGGGTGAAAAGCTCCGGGCTGGGGCTCCCCTCAAAGCCGCCGATATCAAAGCCTACGAACGGCACTCCGGACATGCCCAGGCCTAAGCACATAGACAGCGCTAGATGGAGATGCTCCCAATTCGCCACGTTGTCGCCGGTCCACACCGCTGCGTAGCGCTGCACGCCAGCGAACCCTGCGCGCGTCAAAACAAAGGGGCGTTTCTCCGGCCGTAGGTTGCGCACCCCTTCATAGGTTGCCCTCGCCATCTCCAGGCCATAGACATTGTGGACGGCCACGTGATCGACAAGCCGGCCGTTCTGGCGGTGCTGCACAATGTCCGGGAATGTGCCGCCCCACACGCCCGGCTCGTTCATGTCGTTCCAAAAGCCGGCTACCCCGTCTTCGATCAGGCCGCGGTACAGCCCTCCCCACCACGTACGGGTGGAAGGCTGGAGAAAGTCCGGAAAGTAGCAGTCACCCGGCCAGACCGCGCTGACGTGCAGCGTGCCGTCCGGTAGACGGCAAAAGTGGTCCCCGGCAAGTCCCTCGGCGCACGCCCAATACGATGGGTCAACCTTGATGCCGGGATCGATAATGACAACCACCTTGAACCCCATCGCAGCCAAGTCAGCCATGAGTCGTTTCGGATCTGGAAAGCGGGTGCTGTCCCAGGTAAAGCAGCGATAGCCATCCATGTAGTGAATGTCCAGGTAGATGACGTCACAGGGGATCCCCTTCTGCCGGAACATGTGCGCCAGCGCGCGCACTTCCGCCTCTGGGTAGTAGCTCCAGCGGCACTGCTGGTAACCCAAGGCCCAGAGCGGAGGTAAAGGCATCCGCCCGACCAGATCCGTGTAGCGCATGAGCACCTTCTTGACACTCGGGCCATAGATGAAGTAGTAGTCCAGCTCGCCACCGTCAGCGGCGAACGAGTAGTAGGCAGAGCTCCCGGCCCCGAACTTAAACGTGGTGCGATAGGTATTGTCGAAAAAGATTGCATAGGCATTGCCCACACGCAAAGCGATGAAAAAGGGGTGGGACTGGTACAGAGGGTCGGCAACGCTGTTGTAGCCAGGGTGGTCGGTGTTCCACATCACCCATGACCTGCCGCGCTTGTTGAGTCGGCCCGTCTTTTCTCCCAGGCCGTAGTAGAACTCGTCAGGCGGCATCTCCTTAAAACACTGCACCCGCGGGCCGTCCCACGTCATGCCCATCGTCTGCTCTTCCAGGCACACCGGCGTGCCTCCCGTATCGAAGAAGGAGATGCGGCACGGATCGCGTGCGATCCTGACCTCCAGCTCAGAGGTCCTGAGCACGATCTTTTCTGCGTCCAGAGCCAGTTGGCACGACGTGGCAGGCCATTCACGGACAGCGACGGCGTGGGAAAAGTCTGGCGGGAACTCGCCCGCAGGGGTCAGGCGCACGCGCACCAGATCGGGAGCAAGCACGGAGATCTGCACGCGTGGGCCGCCGCAGTCCAAGGTAAGCCGGTTGTCCTGCCACTGAACATCCCTGACTGCCCCCAGGCCGCGGTAACCTGCCAGTGTCACGTTGGGCAGCCCGAAGAACAAGAGGAATGCTACTCTCCTTATTACCTTCGTCATATTCGAGGTCCTCCCAAGCGATGCAAACGTGTTCCCTATTGTCGTTACTCTTCGCACCATGCCACTACAAGCTTGGGCGCGCGCATGATCCCTCGGCGAGAAACCGCATCGGCCCAGCACCTTCGCCGCCAATTTTTCGCCATTCTAAAGGCTACCGGCCGGGCACCGGCACTTCGACTACCGTGGTGGCACCTACTGGCTTTCCCTTCACAAATGCCGGGAAGAAAAAGGTGCGGTAAACAGCCTCCACCACGGCCTGATCCCACACGGGATGCACCGATGTGAGCACGGCGCAGTCCACCACCCTGCTTCGCTCGTCGACGGTGGCTTCGACCACCACGGTCCCACTCGGCAACCGACTCCCGCGCGGCACCTTCACCCGGCGCTGGATGGCGGCCACCCCACCCACAGGGAGGCAAGGGACGACCTCGGTCCCAGCACTAAGCAAGTCCCCCAGTCGCGCATCGAGGACAGCCAGCCCCCCTTCCTCGAAGCGATGGCGCAGCATGCCAAGCCAGCTGTCGAATGCGCTCATGGCCAGGTCCCTTTTGCCCGGGTTTGTCACACGCGCCGCACGCCACTTGCCGAAGTGCAGGGCGACCCAAGCCGTGTTGACCAGTCCCGTGCGCACCCCGCACTGATAGAGCTGGTGGTAGTCATCCAAATAGACGAACGTGCTGTCCAAGAACAGCATCTCCTGGGCCAAGCCCAGAGCCCCGTGGTAATCGCCGACCAGCATCATGTTCTCGAGCGCACGATGGAACGTCTGCAGACGAGCTTGCTGGTCGGCCTTGTCGCTCAGGCGTCCGGCAGAGGCACAGGAGAGAACCACCCCTGCACAGAAAAAGGCCGCCAGCCAGGCACACAACTCGCCCGAGCGACTCCGTGCCACACTTCTCGGGAGAGGCTTCCGCCTAACGATGCAGCTTTGACAGGAGCACATCTTCATGCATCAGCTCCTCGGGATTGATAATCTCGAAGGTGCAGCCTTCGAGGGGAACGCCGGGCCGCATGCGCAAAGAATCGGCAAGCTCGGCGCCGGGGTGCTCCTCGCTCCAGGTGTGCCCAGGCGCCGCCAGGGCCTCAGCCTGGGCCGAATCCGCGCAGACCAGCGCCACCACCTTCCCCTCGCGCCTCGCAACCACCAGCAAGGCATCCCCACCACCTGCTCGCGACGAAAGCGCTCGCTGCACGTCGAGGTCAATGCTAAGTACAATCGGCTGGCCGGAAAAGAGCCTTTCCTCGCCCAACTTGTTTCGCAGGTAACGGACTATCGTATCGGCAAAGCAGTCGCCGCTTTGCCTCACGCTGCGGCGCAGGACCTTGGGGCCCTCAGCATTAAGCTCCACCGGTTGCTGCAAGGCAGATTCGTATTCCTCGGCGGTGATGACGCCATTGTTGCGCATCAGATGCAGCACCCGCCGCTGGTGGGTCATCACCTTCTCGTAGCGGATGAAAGGGTTGCGGAACTTGGGATTAGGCAACATCCCAGCCAGCATCGCTGCTTCCGGCAGGGTGATCGCACTAGCCGGCTTCCCAAAGTAGTAACGGGCAGCAGCCTCTGCACCGTACACGCCATCTCCCCATTCCACCACGTTGAGGTAGAGCTCCAGGATACGCTGCTTGGAAAGCACCTTCTCGATCCGCCGTGCCAGCACTATTTCCCGAAGTTTGCGGGTGATGGTCTTTTCTTTGGAAAGAAAAGCGTTCTTGGCCAGCTGTTGGGTGATGGTGCTTGCCCCACGCGCCCAGCGCCGCACCTTCCAGTCCTTGGCGAGCGCCTCCTTGATCGCCTCCGGACGAATGCCCTCGTGCTGAAAGAAGGTGTCGTCCTCGCTGGTGATCACCGCTTTGATCAGCCATGGAGAGATGCTTGCCAGCGGCCGCCACAGGCGACTGACACCTGCGGTCACCGAGAACAGAAACCTCCCTTGCGCATCGCGCACTTCGGTGGCCACAGCAGGTCGGTAGCTGCGTATCGCCTCCTCGTCGGGAAGGTCGTGAAGCAACCACCACACCCACCCGGCACCGGCTCCCACCGCCAAGAAACTGACGACGAGCACCACTACGGCGCACGTCCACCACCAACGGCGTCTTCGCACCTGCGGGCACACAGGTACCTTTTGTGCATCGTCCTCAGGCATCACCGTCACACCTCCTCGGCCTCGCGAACGGGCTCGTCCGCCTCCCTTAGCCCTTCACTCCGCCCAAGGTCAGGCCTGAGACCAGCCACCTGCTCAAGAACAGAAACAGGGTTACCACGGGGATGCTGACTATGATCGCACCAGCCGCGTAAAGGCCCCACGCCACTTCCATGTTGGACTGGAACATCTTCAGGCCAAGGGGAAGCGTAAATAGGCTCTGATCCTGAATGAGGACCGCCGCCACAAGGTACTCAGACCAGGCGGTCATGAAGGAAAAGAGGGCAGTAATTACCAAGGCCGGCGCGGCCAGGGGCAGCACGATCTGCCAGAAGGTGCGCACTGGCGAGCAGCCATCGATGGCGGCAGCCTCCTCCAGGCTAAAGGGAATGGTGTCGTAATACCCTTTCATCTGCCACGTGGTAAAGGGCAAGGCAGTGGCAGAGTAGGCCACGATCAGCGCCCAATAAGAGTCGTAGGCCTTGAGCTTGATGAGCATGATGAAGAGGGGCAGCAACAACATGGTCACCGGAAACATCTGCGTGGTGATCAGTGCCACCATGGCCTGGTCCCGGCCGACGAAACGGTAGCGGGAAAAGGCATACCCCGCTGCGGCGGCCAGCCCTACACCGACCAGCGTCACCACCGCCGACACGACCGTGCTGTTGGCCATCCAGCGGAGGAACGGCTCCTCAGTCAGGAGGCGCCGGTAGGACTGCAGTGTCGCATCCGCGGGGATGATGGCCAACGACTTGCTGAGCAGGCGGTCGCCAGGCCGCAACGATACCGAAAAAACGCACAAGATCGGGTAGAGCGCAAACAGGGCGAAGATGCTCAAGACCGCGTAAGCGGCGACCTTGCCCAGTGGGGTGAGTGTTCGTGGCCTGCGCATCGCGCTAGTACACAGCCTCCGTCGCCTTGGTCCGTTTGATAAAGTTCCAGCTGAACATCAAGAGGATCGCGAAGATGACCATCGAGAATGCTGCTGCATACCCCAAGCGAAAGTAGGTGAACCCGGCCTTGTACACCCAAGAGACCAGGATATGGGTCTTGTCGGACGGCTCACCCCCATTGCTCACCAACCACACCACGTTAAAGTTGTTGAATGTCCAGATCACCCCCAGGGTCACCGCCGGTACCATCACCGGCTTGAGCAGCGGCACGGTGATGTGCCGCAGCCGATGCCACCAAGAAGAGCCGTCGATGGCCGCCGCCTCATACAGCTCATCGGGGATGCTCTGCAAGCCGCCCAAGGCCACGATCATCATGAACGGAAAGCCGAGCCAGATGTTGGTGAGCAAGCAGGCAGCAAAGGCCCCCCACTCGGTGGAAAGCCAGGCAATCCTCACCCCGAGAAAGCGCTCTGCCAGCAGGCTGATGGCCCCGTATTCGGCGTTGAACATGCCCCGCCAGGTGAGGGCCGTGATGTACTGCGGCACCGCCCAGGGGAGGATGAGAAGCGTGCGAAACACGCTCCTGCCACGCAGGTCCTTGTCCAAGATCAGCGCCAGGAATACTCCGATCACCACATGGCACACCACATTGAGCACCGTCCACAGGCAGGTCTTGGCAAGGAAATACCAGAACAGCCGATCCCTGAGCACGGCCGCATAGTTGCCAAAGCCCTTCAGGCGCCAATCCCGGAAGTGCGTCAGGTTCATGTTGGAGAAGGAAATGACAACATTGTACACGAACGGGTACGCCACCACCGCCGCCATCACGAGAAGGGCAGGCAGCACGTAGAGGTAGGCCAGATGACTCCTGCGGCTGTCATGGGAAGCCATGGCCTTAGTCCTTGCCCTCGCGGATGAGGCGGAGAGCCAATTGTTGCATATCCTTTGCGGCGCGCTCCGGCGAAACCGCCCCGGTGAAAAGGCCCTGATAGCTCGGGCGCATAGCATCCCAGATCATGCGCAGTTCGACCACTACCGGCATGGGACGGCCCACCGCCAGTTGATCCATGGAATGCTGCAGCAGCTCGTTGGTGCGTACAATCGGGTGTTGGCACGCATCGATGCGGGAGGGGATAGTGCTTGCCACCCTGCTGAACTCTAACTCAACCTCCGTCGAAGTGAGAAAGCGCAGCAGTTCCACTGCCACCCGCAGACGCTCACCCTTGAGATTCGCGTTGAGCGAGTACCCCAGAGGCGAGACCATGGGCGTGGGCCAAAGCCCTGTCTCATCGATCATCGGGATGCGCGCCAGGCCAATGTCGATGCCCGCCTCCACGTACGTCCCCCATGCCCATGGGCCGTTGATGATCATCGCCGCCAGGCCATCCTTGAACAGCGCGTTGGCAATTTCATAATCGCACTCCGGGGGGATAATGCGGTACACGTGCGCTAACTCATAGATCAGCTTACCTGCCTTGACTACCGCCGGCGTGTCCAGCGTGGGCTGGTTCTTTTCGTCCATGATCCACCCCCCATAGCCGCCGATGAAGGGGACCACGAAGAACGGCTCGGTGTAGTTCCAGGCTAAAGCGTAGCGATCAGGCTTGCCGTCCCCGTTTTCATCACGGGCAAACTCGCGCCCGAACTGGATCAGCTCGTTCATGGTCTTTGGCGGCTGCTTGATCAGAGCCTTGTTGTAGACCAAGCAAAGATGGTTGCCCAGGCGGTCGGCCACCTGGTACAGGTGCCCCTGGTACCAAGTATTTGCCGAAATGGGAGAAGTAAGGAAGCTATCCAGGAAGGCCTGGGTGACAAACGGCTCGATGGGCTGGATCACCCCCAACGCGACCAACGGCCCGATGTTGTCGCTGGCCCCGTGCAGCAAGGCGGGACCACTGCCTCCCAGAGCCGAGATGATAAAGTTGGTGCGACACTCCTCCGGGGCGTAGAAGAGCTGTCCGAACTGCCAGCCGGGGTAGCGCTTGGCGAACTTTTCCAGCTGCGCAGCCAAGACCTGCCGCTCCAATGGGCGCAAAGAGGTCCAGACCATGATGCGGCGCTCGTTCCGGGAGCACCCCACCAATAGCAATCCCGCCGTCAGTACCAGCAGCGCCCTGCGCATTGCCGCGGGTCCCTTAGCTGACCCTGACCCCTCCCGGCTCATCGACCGTCACCTCTTTGCCAAGGTAGCGGAACCAAGTGAAATACAAGCCAACTGACAGGGCCACCAGCAAGATCAGCCCCCAGGTGAATTGGTCCCAACGGCGCATGATGACCATCATCCAGAGCAGAAAGAGCACCAGCTGCCATGGCACTGCCATGCACACAGAGATAATATCGCGGCGGTGCTCGGCGCGCAGCTTTTCCCGCACCTCGGCCGGCAGCGTCGATTTGATCGGGCCCCAGAACCCGAACGGCCTGGTGACCCGATAAAAGTGCGCCAACACCGCTCTGTCAGTGGGGCGCGTCACAAGAGTACCGACCACCGTGCCGATAACTGAGATAAGGCTCGCAAAGCTGAATGCCACATACTCCGGTACATCGGGCAGCCACAGCCGCTGCACGATCGCCGCTGCCATGCCGGCCAGCGTGCCAATGGCAAAACCGTAGCCGTTCATTCGCCACCAGTACCAGCGTAACAAGGTCGGCATGAGCATGCCGGCGCCGATGCTCATGGTGATCCACCCCCAGATCTGATTGATGTTCGTTACGGCAACGCTGAAAAGCAGCCCTATCACGACGATGACCACCGAGGAGAGGCGCCCGTGCAGCATCAGCGTGCGTTGGCTAGCCTTAGGGTTGATGAAGGCGTGATAGATGTCCTTCACCCAGTAGGCAGCACATGCGTTGACGGTGGAGTCGAAGGTAGACATGGCTGCCGCCATGAGGCCTGCCACCATCAGGCCGCGCACCCCGGTGTGGGTCAAGTCCCTCACCACCACCGGTATCACCCTCTCAGGATCCGCAATGACCTGGTGACTTGCTCCGTAGGAGATGCCCAGCACAGCAATGGCGGCAATGAAAAGCCAGCGGAACGACAGCAGGAAGGTCCAGAACAGTGACAACAACCCTGCCTCGCGATCGCTGCGTGCAGCATAGTAACGCTGCGCCATGTAGCCGCTCGTGCCTCCGCTCCCTTCGATGATGACTTTGATGAGATAAAAGAGTATGGCCACGCCGAAGAGGTTGTAGATGGAATAGGCCGAGTCAGCGGGAAAGTCCAGCTTCCACCGTGGTATGACGCTCGTCCACACAGCTCGTGTGGTCTGCAAAGGTTGAAAGCTTCCATCGCGCATAGGGAGGGAGACGGCGAACTCATCCGGCAGCGAGGTGTGCAACGCAAGAACCGCCGTATAGACGATCACCGCGAAGATGAGCAGCCCCTGAAAGACATCGGTCCATACCACGCCGTAGAGCCCGCTGGCCACGGTGTAAATCATCGCCAGCACGATCATCAAGGTGGCGGCCCAGAATTCCGAGGAGAGTCCCAGGAACGGGGGGATGCCCAGGAAGGTGCCAATGAACTTGCCAGAGCCCACCGCAAAGTAGGTGATCATGGCGATGGTCACCAGGATGATGGAGATTGCCGCCACCAGGCGCGCTATATCCCCCTCGCGCCCTTTGCCGAAGCGCAACTGCATCCATTCGGCCATGGTCATCACCCGCGCCCGCCGATTCCATTTGCCCATAAAAACCATGAGGAAGGCCATGATAAGGGTCACCCCGCCGCGGATTTCGATGAACATGCCGGTTGCGCCCAAGGCAAAGACCCAGGCGGCGTTGATCATGGTGCCGCTCACGTCAAGATTGGAGGCCATTCCTGAGGCCCCAAGGGCCCACCAGGGCAGGTTCCGATTGCCGAGAAAATAGGAGTCGATGCCTGCAGAGGCCCGTTTCTGCAAGAGCAGGCCAGTCATCACCATCGCCACGAGGTAAATGACCACCACTCCGTAGTCAATCAGTCCCATCCTTGCTCCCTCTCCTGGTCAGTTTCGCGCAACCTATTTCTCTCCCTCAAACAAGAGCCTTGCTGCGAATTGTCACCGCATGAGCACCACCTTCAGGGCGCCCCGAGATGACCCTGCCCGCATGAGCACAACGTACACGCCACTCGGGACCGGCAGGTCCCTGTCATCCCGGCCATCCCATCGTACCCTGTGCGGACCGAGCGCCTCAAGGCGCAGGTTGATGTGCCGCACTCGCCTTCCACAAACGTCGTACACCTCCAACACTGCAGGACCCGCGCCGGAGCCGGTGCAAATAATGACCGTCGCCTGGTTGCACGGGTTGGGATAAGCACGCAGCAAGAAGTGTCCGCCGTCATCCACACGACGCGCCGCCGGAGCGGTACTCCGCACGGGGTTGAACTCGAACACGTCTCGCGAAGTGAATGGCTTGTTGGTCTTGAGTACAAACGTGTCCCGTGGGGCGGGCGGCACGACATTGCCCACTCCACTGAAGGTGATGGCCCATGTCAGGAGCGGAGTACCCTGCTCGCCTCGTGCCACCAAGAAGAGCTCATCACCGGCGGAGATGGTCGCGTTGCCGTCCTGGTCATTGTAGATGACCTCCGCTCGTTCTCCGGAGCTGGTTTCGCGCACGGTGAACCTCATGGGGACAGGCGTAGCACCCCACAGCGCGCTTGAGTT
>JBBIKH010000024.1:0-1798 GCA_037445575.1 bacterium | reverse complement strand
GACTTCTGTCCCCAGGTCGATGACCGGTAGGTAGACGCGATACAGCAACGTACTCTGGCTGCTCTCCCACCCCGTGCTATCGGTGTTCACCTCTGGGTGCGCATAGTCGGCCACCACAAGCCGCATGCCGTCAAAAAGCGGACCCTCGGTAGTACCGTCCAGCGCTGTGGCCTCAGCGACCACTTGCCTCCCGGTGCTCACCTCCCAAACGTCGTAGCGGGTGGGTAGCTCGCGAAACGTCACGCGGTAGCGAGCATCCTTCAGCTCCTCTGCCTGAACCACGTGGACGTGAATGCGCCCCGAGCCGTTGCCGGTCACGTGCGTCACCATCTCATCGCTCAGCACTGTGCGCGGATTGTCCACGACAAAGATGCCGGAAGTGTCCGTCACGGTCGCCACGCCATCCGAGCAGCGCAAGAGGAGGAGGTACCTGGTGCTATTCTCGAAGAGGCGAGTCTGCCAGAGGTAGTCACGTCCTCCCTGCATCCATCCAAAAAGAGACAACCAATAGACGCCGCCGTCAGAGGAATAGTCCGCACTGAGCAGCAAACTGTCGCCATCGGCGTCCTCCGCGAACCAGCGCACCAGGTGTTCACCGCGCAGCACTTGGCCCTGCTCGGGGCCAAAAAGCACCAGGTCAGGCGCACCATTGCCCGGATTGTCGACCACAAACCTCGCCGGGGTGGACGAGACCCCGACCAATGAATCCGCCACAGCCAGAACCCGCAGGCGGTACCGTGTGCCGTCGGGAAGCTCGGTCGTGTCCCAGGCGTAGCTCGTGTCTGAGGAGGTCAATGTCGCCAACGGCTGCCAGTGCTCTCCATCATCGCGACTGTAGGACAGAAAGGTCATCCCGCTTGAGGAGGCAAGGCTGGGCGACCAAACAACCGGCGTCCAGCCCGACACACGGGACCCTGGTTCCGGCAGCAGGAGTCGAAGGGGCACCGTGGCAACCGGGTTCTGGAACTTTTGCCAATGGAGGGGCAAGGTGACGCGCATGTGCTCATCGGCAAACCACCAATTGTGCTCCGCCCCCGCTGCCAGGCGGATATCGGCAAACGCGTTCTCCATCCCTCGCGAGCGGAGCACGTCCACCATATGCTGCGAGCGCTGCAGATTGCCAGCCTGTTCGCTCCCCGCGCTGTGGATGAGAAACTGGCAGGTGGCAAGCAGCGACAGCCGGTGGGGCGAAGCGTCGCGCACGAGGTTACAAGGGTTGTAGCTCAACATGACCGGAATGTTGCGGGGCTTGCCAAAGGCCGGGTCAAAGAGCGATGAGTCCAACCAAGTATTGTCATCCAGGCTGCCTGCCCTTCGCGGGTCGTCCAGGTCAAGCCACATCATTGTGCCGTCGTATGCGCCGGCCGAGCAGAACAGCTCTGGGTGTTTGGCAATGAGCATCATGGCGGTGTATCCGCCCAGGGAGAAGCCATCCACCCCACGCTGCGTGCGGCTTGGGATAGTCCGGTAGTGGGCGTCGATGTACGGGATCACATCTTGCACGAGAAAGTCTTCGAAGCGCCCACTCCCCAGGCCGCTCTTGCCCCCTGCCGCTCCCACCTGGACGAAATTCACGCCGAGTCCGGGCACGGTGTTGTCATCCGAAGATAGGCCGGGCATGACCAGGATCATTTTGCCGATCAGCCCCCTGGCATACAGCTCCTCGGCGATGTCCTGGATGTTCCTCCCCCTGCGGCTGCCATCCTCCTCCCGGTTTAGCCATTCCCGCTCGTGCCCGCGGAATAGATAAACCACCGGGTTGTATTCCCCCTCGGCTCCCTACCCAGGGGGCAGGAAT
>JBBIKH010000023.1:0-25187 GCA_037445575.1 bacterium | reverse complement strand
GCAGGTGCTAAAGGTGATCTGCGGCTCGATGCCCAAACCGATCTCGGTGCCGGCGATCTTGGAGGTGTAGCCGCTAATAAAGTGATACTGGGCCTGCGCAGGGGTGAGGCGGGCGATTGGGGGCAAAACCCCCGAAGCGTCACAGGTCAGAAAGATGACGTTCTTGGGATGCGCATGCACATAGCCCTCAGGCACGATGTTGGGAATGAACTCCACCGGGTAGCAGGCCCGAGTGTTCTCGGTGATCATGTCGTCGTCCAGGTCGACCTTTCTGGAGACCGGATCATAGACCACATTCTCCAAGATGGTGCCGAAACGCCTGGTAGCCGCCCAGATCTGCGGTTCGTGCTCCGGGGAAAGGCGGATGACCTTCGCGTAGCAGCCGCCTTCGAAGTTGAACACCCCTTCCGGGCTCCACCCATGCTCGTCGTCCCCAATGAGACGCCGTCGCGGGTCAGCAGACAAGGTAGTCTTGCCGGTGCCGCTCAGGCCGAAGAAGAGCGCCACGTCCCCCTTGGCTCCCACATTGGCGGAACAGTGCATGGGGAGCACATCCTCGAACGTGAGCAGGAAATTGAGCACGGTGAAAATTGATTTCTTGATCTCCCCTCCGTACAACGTGTTAGCGATGATGCCCAAGCGTTCGCCGAAATTGAGGATGATGGCCGTCTCGGTGCGCGTGCCGTCAATGCGCGGGTCGACCTTGAAGCCGGTTACCGCCAGAATCGTGAACTCGGGCACAAAGTGCTTGAGCTCCTCGATGTTGGAGGTAGTCAGGAACATGTGGCGCACGAAGAGGCTCTGCCACGCCTTCTCGGTGATGATCCGGATGGGCATGCGATAAGCAGGGTCGGCGCACACGTAGCAGTCCTGCACAAAGAGCTCTTCTCCCTGGCAGTAGGCCTGCACCCTGGCCAAGATCTCGTTGAACTTGGCGGCACTCAACGGCCTGTTGTATTCCCCCCGCCAGATGCGATCCTCGGTGGATGCCTCGCGCACGATGAACTTGTCAGCCGCAGCCCGAGCCGTATGCTTGCCGGTGTGCACCACCAGAGGGCCCTCTTCCAAAAGATGCCCCTCATTGCGAAAGACAGCCTCCTCGTACAGGGCGGCCTCAGGGAGGTTCCAATAGACCCGGTCCAGATGGGTGAGCCCGTGATTACTCAACCCAAAATCAGAAGCCAGCTCCTTCGCCTGTTTGCTCGCCGGTGTATCGAATTCCAAATATTTCATGCCCAATCCCTCACTAGCTTGCGGTCCCCGATGTAGAGCTCATTGGGCGAATTGAGGTCCAGAGCCCACTTCATGCGCTCAATACCCTCGGTGATGTCTTTGATGGTGCCGCAGAAGCTCAGCCGCAAATACCCTTCGAGCCCAAACTCCACCCCCGGGACGGTCAGCACCAGAACTTTGTCGATCAAGAAGTTGGAAAGCTTGGTGGAGTCTTTGTTATAGGCGCTAAAGTCGGCAAAGCAATAGAAAGTCCCATCCGGCTTGGTCACCTTGACGCCATCGAAGGCACCCAGCCGTTCGATCATGACGTTGCGATTGTTCTCCAACGTCACCCGGAGGTTCTCCACACAGGACTGCAGGCCGTTCAACGCCCCTACCGCGGCCACCTGCAGCAAGACCGAGGGCCCAGAAGTCTGATGCCCCTGGATGTTCGTCATTGCCTCGATCAACTTCTTGTTGGCCACTGCCCAGCCGATGCGGAAGCCGGTCATGGCATACTGCTTGGAGACACCGTTGATAACGATCAGCTTCGAGTTCTCGGAGAGGTCTTTGGCGTACTTGTAGCAGCTAATGGGTTTCCGCCCCTCAAAGACCAGGCGATGGTAGATGTCGTCCATGATGAGGTAGAGGTTGCGGCGCTCGCAAAAGTCGACAATGTCCGCAATAAACTCCTCCGAATACATTGCGCCCGTAGGGTTGTTCGGGCTATTGATGATCACGGCCTTGGTGTAAGGCCCCACCCGTTGCTCAATGTCCTGCAGTCGCGGGTAAAAGGTGCCATCTTCGGGAAGCACAGGCACTGGCACGCCCTGACAAAGGCGCACCATGTCCGGGTAACTCACCCAGTAGGGCGCGGGGAAGATGACCTCCTCCTGCGGATTGAGAATCGCCTGCAAGGCAACCATGATCGCTTGTTTGGCACCACCCGAGGCGATGACGTTTTCCGGCGCGACCAACCGCCCGTAATGCTCCTCGGTGTAGCGGATAATTGCCTTCTTCAGAGCGGGGATGCCGTCGGCTGGCGCGTAGCGAACCTCCCCGGTGTTGAGATGTGCGGCGGCAGCCACCAGCGCATCAATGGGAGCTCTGCTCTTGGGCTCTCCCCCACCCAGGTGGATCACCGGCTCCCCCTTCTCTCGCAGGATAGCTGCTTTCTCGTTGAGTGCCAACGTGGGCGAGGCTTTGATCGTCTTGGCGATGTGACTTAAGCTCATCGACACTCCTCATTTGTTCAACCAGACAAACAGGAAACGCGAGGCCGCAGAGGCAGTCCCATTACTGCCTGGTACATCCTCGCGCGGGTGTAAGTTTACGAAAATGCTCACCGAAAAGCAATAGGTTTCTGGCCTGCCGTCATTTCCCGCCCAACGCCGGAGCGGCGGTGAAATCGATTTCCGAGCCCAAAAGGCTGTGGGGGATCAAGTACACCGCGATCATGACAAGCGCGGCGGCAACCACCCAGCCGCGTCGCTGGCGTCCGCCACGGCTGGCCACCCACGCGCCAATCCACCCCAACAGGGCAAGCAGCGTCTTGTAAGGTCGTGGCCAAAAGGGAATCCGGTCCAGTATGCACCAAAGGCCATTTTCTGCACGATGGGCCCCAAAACAAGCCCCCCTACGACGAACAGAACGATCGTCGCCCCCATGAACCTGCGCGGCTTTCCATTCCGTGCTATTGCTTCCAGCCCTGCCCGGTTGGAAAGGAGCATGGCCATGGTGATGAACAAGACGTGCGGCAAGAGCACCCCCAGCGGCACGCGGCCCTTGTAGCGCAAGATCACGGGCTCGCTGGTGAGCTGTGCCTCCTGCTCCCCGGCTCGCACCCGCACCAGGTACATGACCTTGCCGGCGGGCGGCAGCTCCGGAAGCCTCCCGAGCAGCAAGCCTCCTTCGCGCTGAAGAGGACGCTCCGCCCAGGGGTCATGCGAGCGAAAGCGGCGATACACGAGTGTGCCGGTCATGGCTGTGTCGGGGGCAGGTATGCGCACCAGCGCCTCTACGCCAACGGTTGCCGAGCGCGGCAGGCGGTAGGAAATTGTCGTGCCCGCAATCTCCGCTACCCCTCTTGCCGGATAGGTAGGTCCGGTGCGCCGCTGGAACACCAGGAATGGCACCGTGACCAGTACCGCCAATACCCATCGCAGAAGAGATGACCACCTATTGCCCTTCGTCGCCACGTCTCCCTCCTTTTAGCGGACCATCAAGAGTTTCCGGCAATGCATCTCTCCCCCTGCGCGGAGCATGGCCACATACAGGCCACTGGCCACCGGGCGACCATCCTGATCGTCTCCGTGCCATGTGACGAGATGCTTCCCCTCTGAGAGCACGCCAGCCAGCAGCCTCCGAACCTCCTGCCCGAGAAGATTGTAGATAGTCAACGAAATTTCGCCCCTCATTGGCAGCACAACCACCAAGGTCGTCGAGGCGTTGAACGGATTGGGATAGTTTTGGCACAAGGTAGGTGTGGTCGGCAGCTGTAGGCTTGCCTCCACCACACCCACCTGAACCCTGTCGCTGACCTCCACATCATCAATCGTCCAGCCGCCGCTGGTTCCTGAGCCATTGCTCCACAGGCAGAAGCGCACCACCACCGAATCGTGCCCTGCCGCAAAGGCGGTGAGGTCCAGCACTTGATGCGACCAACTGCTCTCCCCAATGGTCTGATAGCCATTGTCCCACACCACCTGGCCGTTGAGGGTAATGTACGCGCGATCTCCCTGCTGGACGTTCAACCAGCGATAGAAGCTCAGA
Organism: bacterium; assembly: GCA_037445575.1. Lineage (GTDB taxonomy): Bacteria > Zhuqueibacterota > Zhuqueibacteria > JANLFK01 > Oleimicrobiaceae > Oleimicrobium. The sequence goes on along the minus strand of JBBIKH010000023.1, from coordinate 21,203 downwards.
TAGACGTGCTCCCAGCCGCGGCAGTTCAGGGTGCGCATTTGCAGATAGGTATGGACGTTGTTGGCGTAGCTCCCGTTAAAGTTGCCGGCGCCCAGGTCCGTCCCCCAGACGAACCGGCCGGAATGGGCCACACTGGGGTCGCCACCCTCTCCGAGCGGCAGCCCGTAGTGCCAATCATCTTGCTGGTTGGGGGCATTGGGGAGCGCGCCGTGGGTCCACTGCTCTTGCCCCTCCTCCATGTCGTCGAGGAAACCCTGGACGCGCAGGGAGCTCGCCAGCGGCCAGGCGTTGCCACCAGCCTCGGCAACGTGCACATTGAACCGGAGCAGCTGGCCAGGCCGAGTTTCAGCCTCAATGCGGGCCCAAAATCCATCGGATGCTTGCGCGCTCGCTCCGGGCGGAAGATCACCAAAAGCGATTGAATCCGAAAGAACCGTTACGAGGGCGGAGTTGCTGTGCAGGACTGCGCGTACCTCCCTGGCAGCGCCAGCCCCATTGTTGCGCACCACCGGCAAGAGTCGCACCACTTCCCCCGGATTGATCTGGCCATTGCCGTCCCCCAGCTCACCGAACGCCCCGCTGTCGGATACCGCCAGGGCCTCAAGCTGGAGGTCGGGCCCGAGACCAAGCAGCACATCATGCACTACCGCGGGAGCGCGGGCCACTATCTCAATGGGACTCGTGTGGCGCGGGTAACCAGGGGCATAAACCTCCAGCGTGTACGTGCCTGGTGTCAGAAACCGGAAATAGCGGCCGTAGAGGAGCTCGGCGTGGCAAAAGATGGGCTGCTCCGGATCGAACAACTCCGTTACGGAGATACGCGCCAGCAACGGTGTGCCGAGGGCAACGTCGGTCACGCGCCCGGTCACCGCATCATGGTCGGGCAGGCGCAGCATCACCCGGAGGGCAGGAAGTACTGCCTCGTTTTCCTCATCAGAGGGCGGCGCGGACTGGCTATTCATCATCTCGATGGTGAACGACAGAATGCCATACTGGGAGTACATCCAGTCGTTGTGCTCGCCACCGTGCCAGTACCACGTACCAGAGCGGCGAAAGTTGTAGCGCCCCAAAGCGGATACGACGTTGATGGAGTCCACAAGCTCCCTGGCGGTAAGCGCAAAGAGACGCTCGTCAGGCGTGGCCGGTGAGTCTATGTAGGCCCAAGGATAGAGCACCAATCTTCCCGATGTGTGGAACGAGATGGAGCCATACGGCCACACCTCCTCCACCAAGTCACGGATGGCCCTGGTTTCCGGCTCGGAAAATGGCCTGCTCCCGTAGCTTGAGGCAGCAAAGCTCCACCAGTAGCCAAAGTTCCTATTGAGGTCCACCCCGTTGGCATTAGCACGCTGGTTCTTCTCATGGCCGTCCGGGTTCACCAGGGGCACCACCCAGATCTCGCGCTCATCAACCCACGAGGTCACCTGTTGGTCGACCCCGTAGCCGCTGACCAGGTAGCCAATGAAGTGCAGGCATGCCTCCAGCCCGTGGTTCTCATTTCCGTGGATACACCCTTCCACCAGAAAACAGGGCTCGTCTTCATCGGCCGTGGGATTGTCGGAGATCTTTAACGCCCAGATCCCTCGCCCCTCAACGGAGGTACCGATAGAATCGACTCTTGTGATCTCGGGATAAGCAGCAGCAGTGGCCAGAAGAAAGTCTCTCGTCTCGGCATAGGTGTGGAAACCTTGCGCCCAAGGGTCAACGCGTTCTTCGGGGAGGGTTACCACCTCTAGACCCTCAGCAGCGAGAGCCGCGGCAACGCTCGGCGTGCACGCAACATCCAGAGAGCGGCCGAAATCGGTGGCCAGCACCTCCACCTGCTGCGCCAACACCCTCTCCACTTGCTCCCTTGCCGGGGCGAAAACCCGCACGCGCACACGCTCCTGCCCCTGCACCAGGACCACCAGCGCCAACCACGCCCCGACGATTGCCACTCCTCGGGTGCGGTTCATCATGGCCTACTCAATCCTCCTTAGCAGAGATGAGCACTGGCCACATCTCTTGCAACGTTGCGTGCGGCCGGGCACACACGAAAAGGTGGACGGCCGACCGACGCGCAAATCTGGTCACCACCGAGGCGGCCGACTCGACCATATCGTAGTGGAGCGCAAGGGCACCTGGAGGCATTCCCACGGCGATGAGGATAGTGCCAGGCTCCAGTCCGGGGCCCCACTGGGAGTAGTCAGCATCGATGCTCTTGGCCTTCGGCAAGCCGTACTGGGCCCCAAGAAGATTCACTGCTCCGGCTTGGCCGCGGTCGGCCGTGAGGATGACGCACTCAGCCCTCAGGTCTGGCGGCAGGCTTTGGTAAAGCAAGTTCACGGTAGCCACCAGGCTCTCCCACCCCAGCATGTCCGCAAAGTCCTGGGGAAGTTCATGTAGCTGGCCATCCTCCCACAGGAGCGGCGCCGAAAGGTTGAGGTCATGGTGGAGGAAACTCCCGTAGCGGTAGGTCGCTTCCGCCGGCAGCACAGGCAGGCTCAAGGGGACGCCACCAAGGCCCACGAGGGTTACGAATGCCAGCATCCCACGACGCAGCCACACTCCAGGCCATGGGCCGACTCGCTCCAGCATCACACTGCCGGCCGCCACTGCCGGCAAGAAGACCGGCGCGATCGCCTCGGATCTCAGTCCCAGGACAAGCGCCGCCACTGCACTCAGCAGGGTCCACGCCAATGGTCGCAGGTGGCTGGCCGAAGAAGCGCCCAACAGGCGACAGAGGCCGAAGAACGCCAGCGGCAAAACCGAGGCCATAGCCGGCAGGTTGCGGCTGATCTCCTTCACAAGGTGGGACCACCCGGGTTGCGGGGCAAAAAGGGCACCGCTCAGAGAACCTATCGCCCATTTGTGCCCGACAAGCCAGACGATGTGGGGTGAGACTACGGCGGCAGCCACTCCTACCCCGAGCCAGGGCCACGCCGTCCGGAAGTGGCGGCGTTGAACCGTGAGCGCAATGCCGATGAGCGTGACAATTCCCACCACCAGGCCGCCGTAGCTTGTCATGACGGCGAGTCCCCACACAAGGCCCCAGGCGAGCCACCACACAGAACTCCCATGGTGCAGGAGGCGCATCAGCACCAGGAAGGCGATCCCCCACCATAAAAGCTCAAAGGCCGAGGGCCACAAGACGGCACTGCTCCGCAGCGACACCGGCCAGAGGACCAGGGCCAGCATCGTAAGTGCCCGCGCCCACTTGCCGCCACCCATCTGCTTGGCAAGCTCGCCCCCCAACCATACCGTCACCAGGCCGGCCACCACCGGCAGCAGGCGATAGCCGAGCAGGGACCCTCCGAACAGCCCACCCAGCTTGGCAAGGAGAGCGATGCCCGGTGGCTTGCCAAGGTAGCCCCACGCCAGGTGGTTGCCCATGTCGATGTTGAAAAGCTCATCACGGTGAAACCCGTATCGGCCTATAGCCACGAGATTGAGAGCGGCCCTCACGACAAGAAGGGCTACGATCGCAGCTGGCCATGTGCGGTCTCCCTTAGGCGGCGAAGAGTCAGCGCTCTTCATCTCTGGCTCCCTTGCCTCTTTCCAGGATGCGCCTTCACGTGGCAGCTCCTTCCAATGCCTGGGAAAAGTCGGCGATCAGGTCCTCTACGTCCTCAATGCCCACTGCCACGCGGATGAGTCCGTCGGCAATGCCAAGCCTCTGCCGCTCTTCCGCCGACAGTCCCCGGTGGGAAGTGAGCGCAGGCCTTGTCACCAGGGTCTCGACGCCGCCGAGGCTGGGGGCGACCACCGCAATGCGCAAGCGCTCCAGCACGCGATCGGCAAACTGGGCGTCGCCTGCCAGCTCAAAGCTCAACACTCCGCCAAAGCCGTCCAACAAGGCAGCGGCCTGGGCATGGGACGGGTGACTCGCCAAGCCGGGGTAATACACGCGCCGCACCAAGGGGTGCTGCTCCAAGAAAGAGGCAATACGCAGCGCCGATTGATTCTGGCACCGGACGCGCAGGGCCAAAGTCTTTAACCCACGATAGAGGAGAAAACAGGCGTGGGGATCGAGGCACGTCCCAAACCGCTTCAGACGCGAGGTGATTGCCTCCACCAGCTCCCTTCTGCCCACCACGGCCCCCGCGACCAGGTCGGAATGACCATTGAGGTATTTGGTGCAAGAGTACAGGCTGAGATCGAAACCAACCTCCAAAGGGCGGAAATTCACCGGCGTGGCAAAAGTGTTGTCGATGATGGCAAGCAGACCGTGGGCACGCGCAAAGGCGACCACTTGCTTGAGGTCCGCTACCTCCAGCAGAGGGTTCGTCATGACTTCCATGTAGATGGCCCTGGTCGTGGGCCGCAACGCACGGTGCCAGGAGTCGGGATCGTTGCCGTCCACAAAAGTCACTTCGATCCCCAAGGAGGGCAGGTCTGCTGAGAAGAGCTCCAACGTGCCGCCGTACAGACAGTTCTGGGCAATAAGGTGGTCACCAGATTTGAGTATCGTCACCATGGTGGTGCTGATGGCCGCCATACCGCTTGCGGTGACGACTGCAGCTTCTGCATTTTCCAGTGATGCAAGTTTCTGCTGCAAGACCTGATGAGTGGGGGTGTTGTTGTAACGTCCGTAACGCAGCTCCTCGCCGGGCGCACCACGGTACTGGAAAGTGGCCGACTGGAAGGTGGGCACAACGACTGCCCCCATGAGGCGCGGGGACGGCTCGCCCGCCAGGACCAGCTTTGTGTCGATCTTCATTCCTTAGTGCCTCCGCGGCAGGTACAGGATTGCCAGAGGGAATTCAGTTTTCCCCTACCGTGACCTCACACTCCAAATGATAGTCCCGGCTCTCTCCGGGCGCAAGCGTAACCAGAGTGCCTCGTGCCCGCTCGGTTCTTCGCCCCTCCACGTAGCAATTGGCGGGTTCGACGCCCAAGGCGTAGACCCCGGCAGCAGGCATTTTCCACTCCACCAGGCGGGGCAAGGCACGTCTATCCCACCGCAGCGAAACGGTCAAAGCCACTTCGCCATGCGGGAGGGGAAATTGCGGGTTGGTCAGCCTCACCTCCGTCCTCTGGTCCCCCAGAGGCGGAGCCGGAAGCTCATGGTAGTACACGCGCTCTTGGTAGCCGGCCAGCGGGGGGTCAAATCTGTCAAAGCCGGCTACCGGTACACCAGGGTCCCGCGGCACCACTTTGCCCTCGGGGAAAGTAATGAGCGTATGTTCGCATATGAGGGGAAAACCAAAGTTGAAGTGATACAGTATCATGTGCGGCACTGGTGCAAAGCCTGCGTTCTCCACGCGGTCATCGATGGTTATGCGGTTGCTGCCCAGCCGGCTGCGGATGACGCGCGTGAGGCGGAGGTTCTCGCCAAAGATGCGCGTCTGCTCCACCAGGCCGCTGATGGTCAGCTCATACTCATCCCCGCGCCAGTCGGCGTTGACCCCCACATGGCGGGCGGCAATGTGGTGGATGCGGCCGTGCAGGCCGAGTTCCTCGCCTTCGTCCTCGCACGGCGCCCCTACCTGGGTGAGGCCGCAGGTCATCAGCAGCCCGCCCGGAGCAGTCCGTAGCCACTCCAAAGCGCGCGGATCATAATGGAGGGGGTTGACCTCGCCTGTGACCGACTGCCAGCTCAGCGGCACTCCGCAGTATTCGGTGAGCGCGATGTCCAGCGCGCGCGAAGGGTTCACATAGTAGGCCAGGCCAGCCCCGGTCCGCACCCAGAGCAACTCCACCCCGGCCTCGGGCCCTTCAGCAAGGCATATCTTGCGAACCCCGGCGTGATTCTCTATCCGGGCCACGCGGGCCTCAAGCTCACGTCGGGTCCACGTCTTTCCGTAAACCCTCATCTGTCCATCCTCGCAGTGGCAACGGCGGTGAGAGGCGCAGTCCCACGACCGATTCCCAGTTCAGCGCACAAAGGACAAACGCCCCTTTTGGGCCATTTGCCAGAGCACGCGCCTTTCAAACCATGCTAGGTGCTTCGCTCAACGCGGATCGGCTGATCGGACCGAAAAAGCGTCTTGTGCACGTGCTCCCCTCGAACGCAACACAAGGGAGCCTTGACGGCGATTCGCGCCTGGGAGCCTGCACCCAAGCGCCTGCAGGCAGGAACCGAGCGGGGGCGTTCACGTGGGTGGTTGCGCCTGCTGTGCACCCCCTACATCCCCAAGGACACCGCACTGGCGGCGGCCACCAGGACGGCCAAACCTGCATAGCAGTAGGCTGGCCGGTACGCCAGGAGGTGGACCCAGCCTCCGCGAAGCGCACTCCCCACCTTCTGCCCGAGCAAGAAGGCCCCCATACTGAGGAGTGCCGCAGCAGTTCCCTGCAAAAGCACGTAGTTGGCCACCTTTGGCAGGCCCCCCATAACCCACCAGTGATAACGAGCCACATAGGTCATTGTCAAAGCGAATAGGAGAAAGAACACCCAAACCGCGAGGCCCACTACTACGGGCAGCCTGTTTCTCGCCACTCGGAACAGAGGAATACGCACCCAAACAGCGAGTCCAAGGATGGCTGCAAGGAGCACAAGGGCGAAGATCTGGCATGCGAAGAACGGAACGTTGAGAAACTTGAAGAAGGCTGCGACCGCGCCAGCGGTGAGCATGGCACAAGGCTTGCCCTCCAGCGCGTGAAGGGCTCCTAAGAACAGCACCGCCAACGTTGGCAGTACCACCGCACGCGCCGGGCTGCCGCTCCAAGCAAAGGAGGCGTCCATCACCACTTCTGTCATGCCCCATAGGCACCCGATTGTCATTGCCGCCATCAGCCACCCACGTCTGCGCACCATCGAAGCTCCTCCGTTTGTCACCGCTTGGGAATGCCCAGTGCTCACATCAGATCAAGCATATCGGCGATGCCCAAGGCTCGCAAAGTCTCCACCTTTGGCACCCCGTTCTCGTCCCAGCCCATGAGCTTGTAATAGTCCGCCCGGAGCCGGTCCAGTTCCACCACTTGCCCCTTCGCCGGGCCTGCGGGCAGTGGTTCTGCCACACACCGCTTGGGCAGAGTGTCGTCTTTGCTGGTAAAGCCTTCCCGCAGGTTGTACAGACGCGCCAGGTTGACGATCCTTTCGCCCACGTGGTCGAGCTCGCGCGGGCTGGCGTAGTCAAGGCCGGTGCAGGGGTTGACCATCTGCCAGACTTCTTTGAGGGTGATGCCAAACTTCACAAAGTAGCACAAGATCAAGCAGTTGACCACCGCGCTGTCCGTCTGATTGCTTTTGAACAGGGCCGCCTTTCCTTCCGGCGTCAGGGGGTCGGCGCCGCCCAGGATCTCAACCAGAGGCGTACCCCGCAGGTGGCACGCGCCCCTTTCCGAGATCGCGTAGCTCAAGCCAATACCCTTGGCAGCGCGCGGAAGGTAACCCGGCATCTCCAGCCCTTTGACGTGCATGGCAAAGTCCTCGCTGCCGGGAAACTGCTTGCTGATCTCACGCACGCCCTTCTCCAGCAGCTGACCGACGCCCTCCCCTTTGCCGATCTTGTCCGTTAGCTGCACCAACGCATCACCATTGCCCCAGGTAGCCTCGATACCGTCCAATTGGTCTTTGCCAATCATCCCCCGCTCGTAGAGCTCCATCACGAATCCGACAATATTGCCCACTGTGATGGTGTCGATGCCGTACATGTCGCACAGGTAGTTGGCGTAGATGATTGCCTCGTGGTCTGCAACCCCGCAGTTGCTTCCCAGAGCAAAGATCGTCTCATAATCAGGCCCGTCGATGACCGTGTCGAACTTGGGCGAGTAGGCGATCTTGGAGCAGGCGATGGGGCACCCCTCGCAGGCGATGTCCTTCTTCCAGTAGTGCTTGCGCCAGACCTCCCCGGCCAGGGCTTCGGCCTGGTCAAAATGGCCGAGCTGGAAATTGCGCGTAGGCAGGGCACCTGCAGCGTTGACCAGCAGCACGATGTTTGCGGTGCCGAAATCCACCATGCGCTTGACCTGGCTGCTCATGCGCAGCATGCGGTGGGCGATCCACACCGCCTCCTCGTATTCAGTGCGATTGGCCACCTGTACCATGCCCGTGCCGCGCAGGGCAATGCCCTTCAGTTTCTTGGCGCCCATGACGGCGCCTGTCCCTGCTCGCCCCGCCGTGCGCAGTCCGCAAAAGATCCCGGACAAGGTAGCCATGCGCTCCCCTGCCGGCCCGATCACCGCCGTCTGCACGTCCTGACCATAGCGCTGCTGCAGGGCGGTGGCAGTTTCGGCGGTGTTCTTGCCACACAGGTCGCGCGCGTCGGCAAGCTGCACCTTGTCGTCGTCGATCACCAGCACCTGCGGCTCTTTGGCTGCCCCTTTGATGACCACCGCATCGTAGCCGGCGTACTTGAGCGTCTGGCCGAAAAAGCCGCCGCAATAGGAATCCATGTACGTGCCTGTCTTGGGACTTTTGGCCATCACGCACAGGCGACTGGAAGTGGGGGCAATGGTACCGGTGAGCGGGCCGGTGGCGAAGATGAGCAGATTGTCCGGCCCCAACGGATCGACTTTTGGCGCCATGCGGGTAAACAACAAATATGAGCCGAGCCCCTTCCCTCCCAGGTACAGGCGCGCCACCTTCTCGTCGAGCTCTTCGCTGTGGCAGGCGCCGGTGCTGAGGTCGACCGTGAGGATCCGGTTGCTGAAGCCCCTATTCTGCATGGACATATCGCGCTCTCCGCTTCCATTCCGTCAAGACGATCGCACCACGCTTGCACCATTTCACGCACTCCGGGTCACCTTCACAGAGGTCACAGAGCACGGGGTAACCTTCTTCGGTAAAGATGAGGTGAAATGGGCAGGCATCCACGCACGCACCGCATTGGGTGCAAAGGCTCTTGTTTAGGACCAACCGCGCCTCAGGGCCAATGGTCAGGGCGCCGGGCTGGCAGGCCTCTACGCACTGGCCGCACAGGGTGCATACGACCGGTTTGAACGCGCGGAGCTCGTCGCCCAGCTGCGGTGATTCGATGCGCAGGCGGGCGCGGGTCTGGCTGTAACCAGGGCTGTGGGCGCGCACGCAGGCCACCTCACAAAGCAGGCACCCCACGCATTGCGCCGGCACAGGTTTCAATCGCTGACCAACGGCACGCCGTTCTCCCAAGATCTCCGCAATCGTCTTGCCACCGTGCACCAGCGCGCAAATATCAGCTACCATTTTCTGCGGGTCTTTGGCCTTGGTCACGTTCCGGCCGAACACGGTGCCGGCAGCCCCGGCCCGCAACGCCTCGTCAACCAACTCCAGGGCATCCCTTGGCACATCGGACTTGGCACCGCCCAGCACCAGCACCGGCACACCCGCCTTGTCCACCAGCTCCTTGAACGTCTTCACGTCGCCGGTGTAGGGGATCTTGAGGGCGTCGGCCCCGATCTCGGCAGCAATGCGACCGGAGGCAATGAGAATCTCAGCAATGTTCACGCCGGTAACCATCCCGCCCACAGCCATCGGCTCGATGATAAGCGGCAAACCGACCTTGCGGCACTCCTTGGCAAAGTCCGCAGCCTGTTCGATGTTCAGGGCCTCGAACTCGTCGCTGTAGCCGATGAAGTAGTAAATGGTGATGGCAGAAGCACCCATGAGCAGTGCGTCGCGGGCACGGGAGGTAGCCATCTTCTTGAAGTTGACCACCGGCAGGACATTGCTGACGTTGGAGGCACCGAGGCGGGGCATGTTCATCCAGTCGGCGCGGATGAGCATGGCGGGCGAGTCCTTGCCTCGTAGCAGGTGCCCGTGGCGCACGGCCGTGCCAAAGCTGATAAGGATGCCGTCCGCTCCTCCGCGCACCACCAGCTCCAAGATGCGCCGCAGCTCCATGACGTTGGGCGTGACGTCTGACATCCAGCCATGGTCGGCGGCCACGCAGACGGCCCGCCCGTCCTTGGGATTGAACAGACGATTGAGGCGAGCAGCCTTACCCGGCGAGCGCGTCATCACCACTCCTCCCATGAAGATGATCGGCCAACTCAGCGAGTCGACCGGTGTACCCCTGGCGCGCAAAGATGTCCTCGCCCAGCACAAAACCCCGCAGGCCCGTCTTGAGGAACTCCTCGGCCCGGCCTGCATCCGGAATCTCCGCCAGGCGGAGGAGAACCGGCACGGCGATCCAGCCGCCGATGGTGGCACACGTGGCCAGGTCACACTCAGGGATGATCAATACATCGGCGCCCAGCTCCTGCATGAACGACACCCCCAGCTTGATCGACTCCGCAAAGTTTCCCGGTCCCACCTTGTAGCCGACCGGCCGGACGTCGATCACCAGCGGAAGGCCCAGGCGATAGCACTCCCGCGCCAAATGCGAGAGCGCCTCGATATTCTTTGCCTCCGCGTCGTCGTCGAAGCCCAAGAAGAGACTGGCCACCGCCGCAGAGGCCCCCAGTGCCAGAACGTCTTCGGCATCGGAAATGAACAGGTGCTTGAACTGGGAGGCGGGCAGACAAAAGTCCGGACCCCGCTGCGCGTTGCTCCAATCCACCCGGACCAAGGGGCTGGCCCGTCGCCGCCCCCCTAACAGGTCGGCATGGTGCTCGGCCTGTCCCGGGTTGACGATCACCCCATCGGCGATGTCGGTGATCTGGCGGAGCGCCTCGGCCACGTGTTCAAGCCCGGAGGTCGCGCCTAAGGAGCCAGGCAGGGTTGTGTCCACCACGAGCGCCCGCCCGTCGGTAGCGCACACAAAGTCACTGATGCGGATCGTCTTGCCGATGTCGATCTCCATTGACCCTCCATGCAACTGTCAATCCCTGCGGACAACCGGCAGTGGCGGCCTCTCGGGAAGATCATGACGTTCTGATTAGTTCTTATGGTCAGCTCCCTCCTGCTCCCGCTTGCACACGGTGCTGATTTTAAAGGGAACGTACAATGGACAAAACGCGGCAAAGCTGGTGATGAGAAAAACCACAGCAACGATGCCAAGCACGATGGCCAACGTCCCCGATATGACGTTGAAGACGTACAGCAAGGCGACGACGAGAGCGGCAAGGATGCGCACTGTCCGATCAAGCGAACCCATGTTCTTTTTCATGGTCTCCTCCAAGGAAAGGTGGAACGCTTCACGACTTATGCCGCAGGTCCTCAGGGCCGCCTCGGGAAACAGCGCAGCAGCCCTGGCCGGCGCCCATGGGCGCAATGCTTGCGCAATTTACTAAATATTGTGTATCCAGTCAAGCAAATTTGCGGGTCGAGCAAACAATCTCGTGCCCGGGCCTATCCCAGCATGACGACACACCGCCGAGCAATTGGGCAGAAAGATACCAGTTCCCATCAACGGTCTCGCCCCTTGTCGGCCCGTCCCATTCCCCCGCCGGCACGGGCGTCGTCGAGCACCGCCTCATGCCCCACAGCCTCAGTGCAGGAACACTGCCAAGGCTTACCCCGGCCTTTCGGTCAATACCTCACCTGCGTTGGACGGGAAGCATATGCAGGAACACACCCTGGGAATGGTTCTTGGCTCGTAAGCTGGAGGGATATGCCACCAAACAGGGCACGACGTCGGATAGAAATCATCGACAAGAACCGGTGGTGCCATGGTAAGTGCCATTCTTCTCCCGACCAGAACACGAGCAAAGAAGGACCTACCATGCAAAAGGGTTCCTCCAGCCTTGCCGCCCATGGCGCGGGAAGCGGCCAGTGGAGTCACCGCAGTTGAGGCAAAGAAACGTCGAGGCGGGTGCGTCTTCCAGGGGAACTGAAATTGGTGCCCGGTCCGGGTGAACAGCGACTTCAAACAGTGTCTGCGGCTAGTGATGGTCCAGCGAGGCCGCACAGGCAGGCATAAGAGGTGGACCTTCGAGCGAGGCTCTCCGGGCGGTGTCGAGTGTCACCGACCCGGCTTGGCCAAAGGGCGCCCGCGCGCACTCCTATGGCCGATGAGAGCCACGATGCAGCGCTGGCAGCTGGTCCAGGCTACGTCAGCACCAGCTTGAGCAGCTCAAACACCCCCGCACTCAGGAGGGCAGCACCGGGCATGGTGAGCACCCAGGTGATCACGATGTGCAAGGCCACCCCCCAGCGGACAGCCGACAGCCGATGGGTGGCGCCAACGCCCATAATGGCGGTGGAGATGACATGGGTGGTGCTAATGGGCGCACCGAGAAGCGTGGCAATCAGAATAACTGCTCCTGCGGAAAACTCGGCAGTAAAGCCATGCACCGGCCGCAGCTTCACCATCTTCATCCCCATGGTTCGGATGACCCGCCACCCGCCCACAGAAGTGCCCAGCCCCATGAAAAAGGCCGAACCCACAATCACCCACATGGGCACATGGAACTCTTTGATGAAGCCACCCACCAGCAAAGCCGCGGTGATGATACCCATGGCATTTTGTGCATCGTTGGTGCCGTGGCTGAGGGCCATGAAAGAAGCCGAGGCGATCTGTCCGAAGCGGAAGAACCTGTTGACCCGGGAGGGCATCTTGTCCCTTACTGCCCAGAAAAGCAGTACCAGAAGGACATAGCCCGCCAAAAAGCCCACCACTGGGGAGACAAGCATGGCGAAGATGATCTTCTTGATCCCCGCAATCTTGACCACCCCCAGCCCGTGTGCGGCGCCCGCGGCCCCGATGATGCCACCCACAAGGGCATGCGTAATGCTGATCGGGATACCGCCGTACGTACAGGCCGCGCTCCACACGCTCGCCCCAACTAGCGAGGAGATGACCACAACCTGGTCCATAACAGACGGGTCCACCACGCCCTTGCCCATGGTCTTGGCCACGGCGGTGGTGATAAAGGCACCCAGAACATTCATGCTCCAAGCTAAGAAGATCGCTTGCGCGGGGGTCAAGGCGCGGGTGGAGACAGTGGTAGCAATAGCATTGGCGGCATCGTTCATGCCATTGAAGAAATCATACGTCCAAGCCAGGGCGACGACTATGGCCAGAAAGGTCAGACTGTCGAAAGGGTTCATCGCCTCCCGCTCACAGGTTCTTTACTGAGATCGCTTCCAGCACGTTGGCGACATCTTCACAGCGGTCAGTAGCCAGCTCCAGGTCCTGGTACAAATCTTTGAGCTTGATGAGCTCCATGGGGTTTCCGCAATTCTGAAAGAGCCTGGCCAGGCCGTGGCGAAAGACGCGGTCCCCCTCATTTTCCAGGCGGTTGATCTCCACGCAGTGCACGCACATCTGCGAGGGGTGGCGGAGCACGCTGACCCCGCGCACAATCTCGGCAGAGGCCTCGGCGATGATTTGCGCCAAGCGCAGCGCGTCCTCACCCGGTTTGGTCAGCTCGAAAAGGTAGATCCGGTCAGCAGCCGAGTCGATCAGGTCGATCACGTCATCCAAGGCCCGGCACAAGGCGTAGATATCCTCGCGATCAAGCGGTGTCACAAAGGTGGTGTTGAGCTTGTTGATGATTTCGTGGGTAAGCTTATCGCCCTTGTGCTCCAACTCCTTGATCTTTCGGCCGAAGCGCTCGGCGTCCTGCCCTGACTCAAGCATCTCCACCAGCAGTTGAGCGGCCTCTTGGATATTCGCCGCCGCCTGGGCGAACATGTCGAAAAACTGCTCCTGTTTCGGAAATACGCGCATGGTTTCCGCACCTCATATGCTGCACGTCGATGGGCAAGAAATAACTGCTCAATATACAACAGTATGCCCATCATGTCAAGCCTTTATTTCGCAGCAGCCCCGCGATCCTTTGCCTTGTCCTCCGCCGCACGGCTGCTTTTCAGAGTACCTTCCTCCGTCTACTGAAGACCCTCTTCGCTCGATTCCACCGTGCTCGGAGGCCCAGACACGGCGACGCCGCCCTACCCCAGCGGAGAGGGCGGCGCCTGCATGTGGACGACAAAAGGCTCTTGGTGATGGAGCGTCCACTCCGTCGGCTAGGCTCGGGTGTAGGCCTCCCACCGCTCCCGCAGCCGACCGTCGCGGACCGTCTCCAGCAGGTAGTCGGCAAACTCCCGCCCAGTGGCGCCGGTGTCTCTGCCGGTAATGACCAGCCGCTTCTCGAACTGACCGCAGATGTCCAAGGCCATTTCCAGGCGCTCCGCCTTGTCCGGATAGCCGATGTGGCGCAGCAGCATTGCACCGGCGCGGATCATGCTGCAGGGGTCGGCGTATTTGCCCCTGCCCTCTTTGATCATACGCGGCGCCGAGCCGTGAATGGCCTCAAACATCGCATAGCGCTTGCCGATATTGGCGCTTCCGGCCGTGCCAACGCCGCCCTGGAACTCAGCCGCTTCGTCAGTGAGGATGTCGCCGTACAAGTTCTGGAGTACGATCACCCGGAACTGCGTGCGCCGCTTGGGGTCAACCAGCTTGGCAGTCATGATGTCGATGTACCACCCTTCCCAGGTGATCTCAGGGTAGTCTTTGGCGACCTCGCCGGCTACCTCCAAGAACAACCCATCCGTGGTCTTGATCACATTGGCCTTGGTGACCACCGTCACGCTGTTGATGTTGTTCTTGTGCGCGTAGTCAAAGGCCATGCGGATGATGCGCTCTGCCCCCTGGCGAGTGGTGACCGTAAAATCAAACGCTAGGTCCTCGGTGACCTGAATCCCTTTACTCCCCAGGATGTAGGCCCCTTCGGTATTCTCTCGGAAAAAGATCCAGTCGATCCCCTCCTTGGGCACTTTGACCGGCCGCACGTTGGCAAAGAGGTCCAGGGCACGGCGCATGGCCACGTTGGCGCTCTCGATGTTCGGGTAAGGGCCTCCCTTCTCCGGCGTCGTGGTCGGGCCTTTGAGAATGACGTGGCACTTCTTGATCTCCCCAAGCACATCGTCAGGGATGGCCTTCATGTGCTTGACGCGGTTTTCGATGGTCAGCCCCTCGATGGTGCGAAATACCACCTTGCCCGACTTGATTTCATCTGCTAGCATCTCTTCCAGCACTCGTTGGGCCTCTGCCGAGATGATGGGGCCTATTCCGTCGCCGCCGCACACGCCAATGATGACCGGCTTTAGCTGAGAGTAGTCGATCCAGTCCTCGGCCTGCTTCATCCGCTCCACGCGGGCCAGCTGCTCTTCCACAAGCTTGGCAAAATGCGCCTTCGCCCTCTCGATCGCCTCGTTGTTCATGCTTGTCCCTCCACCTACACAGTCTTCATGCACCGGACTCCTCATGGGCCCGGGTAAAGTTCAGCAAGCCGCCGGCGATGATAATCGCCCGCTGCCGCTCACTCAAATCGTACAGCAGCTGAAACTTCTCACCCGTTGCCACCTTGCGCGCAACGATGGGCTCGCCCTTCAAGAGGCGCCACTTCACCTCTGGCATCTCCAGCTGGTCACCCTGGGCGAGACGTTCATAGTCCGCCTCGTCCTTGAAGCGCAACGGGAGGATGCCAAAGTTGATCAAGTTGGCAGTATGAATCCGCTCTAAACTCTTGGCGATCACCGCGCGTACACCGAGGTACATGGGACACAGGGCAGCGTGTTCACGCGATGAGCCCTGTCCATAGCTCCAGCCACCGACCACGACGTTGTGCAGCCCCTTCTCTTTGTTCTTCATGCAGCGGTCGGCGAAGGTTGGGTCCACCGGCTCGAACACAAAGGTGGCATATTTCGGGACGTTGGAGCGATACTTCAGTCGGGAACCTGCGGGCATAATGTGGTCTGTGGTGATCTTGTCCCCCACTTTGAGCGCTACCTCTGCGCGCAAGGCATCCGGCAGCGGCGTGTTGGCCGGGGGGTCACCGATATTGGGCCCGCGCACGATGGTTACTGACTCCGGGTGCTCAGACGGCGGAATGATCAGACCGTCATCGATGGTAAAGCGCTCGGGCATGGGGATGGACGGGTAAGGGATCCCCAGATCGCGGGGGTCAGTAATGACCCCGGTAAGGGCACATGCCACAGCCGTCTCCGGGCTGACCAGGTACACCTGCGCCGACTTTGTTCCCGACCGCCCCTCAAAGTTGCGGTTGTTGGTACGGATAGAGACCGCATTAGTCGGGGGGGCCTGACCGTTGCCAATGCAAAAGCCGCAGGTTGCCTCCATGATTCGTGCCCCGGCGGCAATCAAGTCGCTCAGGGCACCGCTATCAGCCATCATGCGCAGCACCTGCTTGGAGCCAGGCGCCACCACGAAACTGACCTCAGGATGCACTCTGCGCCCTTTGAGCACTGCAGCCACGGTCAGAAGGTCCTTGACCGAGGAGTTGGTGCAGCTACCTATGCACACCTGGTCGACCTTGGTCCCCGCCACATCCTTCACCCGACACACGTTGTCAGGGCTGTGCGGCTTGGCGATCATGGGCTCGATGCTCGTCAGATCGAGCTCGATGACCCGGTCGTACTGAGCATCCGGGTCAGGCGCCAGGGGCACCCAGACCTGCTCACGCCCTTGGGCTGCGAGGAACTTCTTGGTCACCTCGTCGCTGGGAAAGATCGAAGTGGTCACGCCCAACTCGGCCCCCATGTTGGTGATGGTGGCCCGCTCAGGCACCGACAGCGTGGCAATGCCCGGACCCCCATACTCGATCATCCAGCCGACGTTGCCCTTGGTGGTGAGGAGCTCCAAGACCTTGAGGATCACGTCCTTGGCCGCCACCCAGGGGCGCAGCTCGCCTGTCAGTACGATCTTGAGGACCTTCGGGTAGGTGAGGTAAAAGGCCCCTCCCCCCATGGCAACCGCCACATCCAGTCCGCCTGCCCCGATGGCCATCATTCCCAGACCGCCGCCCGTCGGGGTGTGGCTGTCGGAGCCGAGCAAGGTTTTGCCCGGAACGCCAAACCGCTCCAGATGCACCTGATGACAGATGCCGTTGCCCGCTTTGGAAAGATAGATGCCGTACTTGGCAGCCACACTCTGCAGGTAGCGGTGGTCATCGGCGTTCTCAAAGCCGTCCTGCAGGGTATTATGGTCGATGTAACTGACGGACAGTTCGGTCTTGACGCGCGGGATGCCCATGGCCTCAAACTGCAAGTAGGCCATAGTGCCGGTGGCATCCTGAGAGAGCGTCTGGTCGATGCGGATGGCCACCGGCTCGCCCGCCCTCATCTGTCCCTCAACCAAATGAGCAGCAATGATCTTCTGGACAAGGTTCTGACCCATGTTCAGCCTTCGACGTTGCGTTACCGGTCGCGCTGGGGTAGAGAAGAAAGGGGCGGCCTATTGCTGGTCCACAGGGCCGCCCCGACCGTCTGCTCAGTTCGCCCCTACTTGTTTCTTGACCCAGTCGGTCCCCACGGATTTGGGTCGCTCAATCGGGGCGCCCATGGCGCGATCCACAATGAGCTGGGCGCACATGCCCAGAGCTCGCGACACTCCAAAAAGCACCGTGTAGTAGTCGAATTCCTTCAGCCCAAAGTAGTACAGCAAAGCCCCTGACCCGGCGTCCACATTGGGCCATGGGTTCTTGGCCTTGCCGTGGGCCTGGAGCACCTCCGGCACCACTGCGAAGAGCCGATCGACGATCTGGAATACCTTGTCGTGCGGGCACACCCGCTTGCCGAAGGCGTGGAACGCGGTGAACCGGGGGTCGGTAGCGCGCAGCACCGCATGCCCGTATCCTGGAATCACCTTGCCCGCGTTAAGCGTGTCCCACGCAAACTGCCGCAGCTGTTCGTCGCTCGGCACGCCTTGGTACTTGTCCATGATCTCCAGCACGAACTTGAGGCATTCCTGGTTGGCGAGGCCATGCAGCGGGCCGGCCAGGCCGTTAAGTCCCGCGGATACGGCGTAGTAGGCATCTGACAAGGCCGACCCGACCAGGTGGCAAGTATGGGCACTCACGTTGCCGCTCTCGTGGTCGCTGTGCAGGACCATGTACAGGCGCATCAGATTGGCGAACTCGCCCGTGGGGTCATCAAAGCCGAGCATGTGCACATAGTTCGCGCTCCAGTCCAGCTTAGGATCGCCCTTGATGAGCTTGCCGTCCTTGAAGCGGATCCGATACACCCCGGCCGCGACTGCCGGCAGCCGGGCGAGCAAGTTGAGGCTATCTTCCAGCATCGGCTCCCAATACTCGGTCTTGGTCATCCCCTCATCGTAGCGTTTGCGGAACAGCGACTCGCGTTCCATGACGAGGATGGCGGTGTCAAACATCGCCATGGGGTGGGAGTCCTTCGGCATGGCGCGCAGCACTGCCCACACATACTCCGGCACCTCGGCGCGCTTGGTGAACTCCTGCCGCAGATCGTCGAGCGCCGCCTTGTCTGGCAGCTCACCCGTGCACAGAAGGTAAAAGACCTCCTCGGGGGTCCTGTCGGTGAGCTGAGCTACCGGGATCCCCCTGATGATCAAGCCCTTTTCGGGGTCCACCAGCGAGGTGTCGCAAATCAGGGACTTGACCCCGCGCATGCCACCGTACGCCTGGGCTACGGTAACCTCGGAGATGACCTTGTCGCCATGGGTCTTGACCAGGTTTGCAATGTCCTCACGCAAGCGCGGAATCTGCTCAGCCAGCTTCTGCTTCAAGGTTGCCATGAACCGCCCTCCTTTTGTGAGTCTCTCCTGCAAGAAACGCATCCTGCGCCACTATCCCTTGGACTGCCACTGCTTTCCCAGGGGTGCGCACCGTTTCCTCGCGCACGCCCCGAGAAGGCAGAGCCAACTGTGGATACCTGAGAGGCACCTCGGAGAACACCTCCCGCTCTCACCAGTGGACCAGGGGAGTGACCTCCCTATTCGGCGCGGAATGGGCTCGGCCCCAATCCGCGCACGGTCTCCACAAAGCTATTGATCTTCTGCTGGAACTTGGGCCCTTCCGTAGCCAAGATCCATTCCAGGCGGAGACGTCGCGGGTCCACGCCGAACTGCTGCAACATCGTCCGCAAGAGGGCAAAGCGCCGCAGCGCGCGGTAGTTGCCACCCACGTAGTGGCAATCACCTGGATGACACCCGGCGATGAGCACGCCATCGGCGCCCAGGCGAAGCGCCTCCAGAATGAACTCGGGTTCCACCCTGGAGGTGCATTCCATCTTCACTAAGGTAAAGTTGGGCTGCATGGGTAGACGCGCGACACCTGCCAGATCGGCAGCGGCATCGGCGCACCAGCCACAGCAGAGGACCAAGACCTTGGGTTCGTAGGTGCCAGCCACGCCTTACTCTCTCCTTACCTCAGATGGGCTCCATTAGGCCAATGCTGCACCGATGACCTGCAGCAGCTGATCGCGAGTGGCCCCCTTCTGCGCCATGGCCCCACTCGGACAGGCGGCCACACAGCAGCCGCATCCGGTGCACATCGCTTCTACCACTTCGGCGCGCTCCTTGAGGCGCCCGTTCTCCCGCACGCGCCTGATGCGGATGGCATCGAACTCACACGCACCTTCGCAGATACGGCAGCCGGTGCACAGCTCTTCATCCGGATGGGCGTAGACTCCCCGCCAAGAAAGCTCCTTGCGAGCCAAGAGGGCAACTGCCCGCGCGGCCAGTGCGTGAGCGTGCGTGATGGACTCTCTAAGGGAGCGCGGCGAATGCGCCAGCCCCCCCACGAATACCCCCGCCCGCGCAAAGTCCAGAGGCCGAAATTTGCTATTGGCCTCCGCGAAAAAGCCATCTTCATCCAGCGGCACGCGCAGTATGCGGCTCAGCTTTCCGTTCTTGGCAGCCACAATCCCCGTCGAGAGGACCAACAGGTCGGGGGAGAAAAGGAGCAGCTCATCGATAATTTTGTCCTCGACAAGCACTTCCAGCCGGCCGTCCCTGTGCTTTACCACCGGCTTGTGCTCCGGGTCATAGCGGAGAAAGATCACCCCTGCCTCTCTCGCCTTGGTGTAGTACTCCTCGCTAAAGCCATACGACATGATGTCCCGGTTGACCACGTATACCGCCAAGTCAGGGTTGGCAGCCTTCAAAGCAAGCGCATTCCGCAGGGCCTGGGAGCAACAGATGCGGCTGCAATAGGGTCGGCGCTCGTCCCGCGAGCCCACGCACTGGATCATGACCACGCACTTGAGCCTGGCCGGATTCAGTTTGCCCGCTGCAAGTTTCTGCTCCAGCTCGGTCTGGGTGAGCACCTTGCGGTGCTTGCCGTAGAGGTACTCGCGAGGCTTGTACTCAGTGGCGCCAATAGCCACCACCACCGCGCCATGGTCCAGCGTGCGCCGCCTGCCTGCGGAGGTGCGCAGTGTCGTGTGAAAGTTCCCGACAAAGCCGTCAAGGCGGGTGACCTCGGAGCGAAGGTGAACAGTGATGTGCGGGTTCTCTTTGACCTTCTGGATCGTCGTCTGAACAAAGTCGTCGACATCCAGCTCGTCCAAGGTGCGGTCGAAGAGCAAAGCGTTGCCGCCTAGCTCACGGCTCTTTTCCACCAGATCCACCGCAAACCCTTGCCGGGCGATGTCCAAGGCTGCCACCATGCCGGTAACCCCGCCGCCGATGACCAGCGCTCGCGGTGTCACCTGGATTCGGCCTCGGGGCGCCGGAGCTGCGGCGCGCAGGCGCACACATGCCGCCCGGAGTAGCGATGTCGCTTTGGCCCTGCTCTTCTTTCGATCGGCGTGAACCCAGCCCACTTGCTCCCGCAGCGGTACCACCTCCAGCAGCGAGGGCGCCAAACCCGCCTCCGTCAACGCCTGCGCAAAGCGTGCTTCGTAAAGGTGCGGCGAACAGGCAGCGAATACCACCCTGTTCAGTCCATGCCTCTGGATAGTGCTTTTCACTTCCGCCAACGTCGATGCGAAGCACAACAGGTCTACCTGCGCCGCGTGGGCGACGCCCGGCATATGAGCAGCCTCCTGGAGCAGGCTCTCCAGGTCGATGGCATCAGCTATCTCCCCTTTGCAGGCACAGAGGAACACTCCGATGCGGGGTTCTTTGCCGTCTGCCGTAGTCTCGGTGGCTTGGTCCCCCTCGGCCTTGGCCCCGCGGGCCGACCTTAGCACAAGGGCTGCTTGCCCGGCGGCGGCCAGCCCTTGACTCACACTCTCCGGTATGTCACGGGGCGCTGTAAGCGCGCCGCAGGCGAACACGCCAGCGCGCCCAGTAGCGACCGCCGAAAAGCCAGGGTACGCCACGAACCCGTGGCGGTTGACTTTGAGCCCCAGGGCCGCAGCCAGCTGTGCCGTCCCCTCTGCTGGGCCAAGCCCCACCGAGAGCACCACCAGCTCGAACTCCCGCCGTTGGAACGTGCCGTCCTCCGCCTCATAGACCACGACCAGGTTTTGGCTCCCGAGCTTTTCTTCCACAGCGGAAACCCGGCAGCGCGTGAACTCCACCCCCAGCTCCTCCTGCGCCCGCCGATAGACGCGATGGTACCCCTTGCCAAAGGCCCGCACGTCCATGTAAAAGATCTGCGTATGGATACCGGATGCCCTCAGGTGCGCGGCCTCTTTGATGGCGAACATGCAACATGCCGAGGAACAGAAATCGCGCTCTGCGTCGCGA
>JBBIKH010000022.1:16039-25628 GCA_037445575.1 bacterium | reverse complement strand
TGCACTGCTTGGTTTGGCCACCGATGGCGACGCCGACCGCTGTGGAGTGCTCGACGAACAGGGTCGCTTCGTGGAGTTGCATGAACTTTTCGCTTTGCTCTTTGACTACCTCATGAACAGTCGTGGCTGGCCAGGGTGCGTGGTACGGACGACCGCCATGGATGATAGTGTTGCCTGGCTGGCCGCAAAATGGGGCCGAGTCGTGATGGAGGTGCCGGTGGGGTTTAGGCATGTGTGCCAGAAGATGTTGGAAGAGGAAGTGCTGCTGGGGGGCGAAGAAAGCGGTGGGATCGGTTTCAAGCATCATATCCCTGAGCGTGACGGCCTGCTCACTACGCTCCTGGTTGCCGAAATGGTGGCCAGTAAGGGAGTACCGATGAGCGAGCTGGTGCGGAGATTGCGACAAGAGTGCGGGCCGTGTAGCTATCGACGAGTCGACCTTCCCGGGTCCCCTCAGCTCTTCCGGCAGAATCTTGTGCTCTTGCGGGCCAATCCGCCGGAGAGGGTGGCAGGTATGCAGGTGGAGCGGGTCTCCTTGATGGACGGGCTAAAGCTTTATTTTGCAGACCGCACGTGGATGTTGATGCGGGTTTCCGACACCGAGTCCGCCGCGCGCATCTACGTTGCCTCCCCTGACGCATCAACAGTGGAAAGACTCCTCAACGCTGGGGAGCGATTGTTGAAAAGGCCAGAGTGTCAATGAGGCACAATGCACACGTACGGACATTTTTCTGCTGATGGGCGAGAGTTCATTATCACCAGGCCCGATACGCCGCGGCCGTGGGTGAACTACATCTCCAATGGCCGCTACACGGGCCTCATTTCCCACACCGGGGGCGGCTTCAGCTTCTATGGCTCACCGCGCGACCACCGCATCACGCGCTGGCGATACAATTGTCTGCCTGCGGATCGGCCTGGCCGCTACGTGTACCTGCGTGATCAAGCCACAGGAGAGTTTTGGTCTCCCACCTGGCAACCAACCCAGACGAATCTGGATGGCTTTCGCTGCCATCACGGCGTCTACTACACGCGCATCTGTGCCTCCTACAAGGGACTGGAGAGTGCAATACTCTACTTCGTCCCGTCGGATGATCTGGAGGTGTGGCTTGTGAGCCTACGCAATACCCTCGATCAAGCGAGGCACCTGGATGTGTTCGCCTTTGTGGAACTGTGCCTGGGGCACGCCCTGGTGGACTTGATCAATCAGCCCAATGATCAGCACTTTAACCAAGTCTATTTTGACCGGCAGGAGGAAATCCTTTTCGCCACCAAACGCTACTGGGTCCGCTACACCGGGCCAACGGTTCGCCAGGCCAATGAGGAGTGGGACAAGGTGGTGTTCTTCGCCTCGTCGCTCCCCGTGAAGGGGTGGGATGGGAGTAAGGACCTATTCATAGGCCGCTGGCGCTCCGAGGCCAATCCGCAAGCGGTGGCGTTGGGTAAATGTCTCAACTCGGAGATTACCTCGGGTGACGCTGTTGGGGCATTGCAATCTGAGGTGACGCTGCCCGGCAATGCTACGCTCGATTTCGTGGTGCTCTTGGGAGTAGTGCCCAAGGGTGACCATCGCCAGGAGGCAGCGAAGCTGGTAGGAAAATATCGCAGCTTGGAGAACGTCAAGGCTGAATTTCAACGTCTGGTTGAGGAGTGGCGTCAGTATCTCGGCGCAGTGCAGGTTCAGACACCTGATGAACAACTCAACACCATGGTCAACGTCTGGAATCAGTATCAGACCTCGGTCACGTTCCGCTTTTCCAGGGACGCGTCCTACTACCATGGTGGCCTTCTCTTCGGGCGCGGCTTCCGAGATTCATGCCAGGACACCCTTGGTCCGGTAATCGCGCGGCCGGAGTGGGTCAGAGAGCGGATCCTCGAGATGTGCCGGCATCAATTCGTCGACGGGAGCGCCTTCCATTTGTTCTTTCCCGGCACGGGCACGGGCGAACGGACCGGCCACTCCGATACCCCTTTGTGGCTTCCCTTTGCAGTGGTGAACTACTTGAAAGAGACCGGTGATATTGCATTCCTGGAGACCGAGGTTGATTTCGTTGACGGCACCAAAGGCAGCGTGCTGGAGCATCTGTTGCGGGCCGTGGACTATGTCCTGGACAACCTCACGCCCCGAGGTCTGGCCAAATTTGGGCCTGGCGACTGGAACGACACGCTCGATTACCTCGGTCGTGGTGGCAAGGGAGAGAGCGTGTGGGTGAGCATGTTCCTGGCCTACGTGCTTAAGGAGCTGGTTGAACTGCTCACTTTCGTCGGGAAGAGTGCCATAGCCGCCCGCTATCAGGAAGCATATGAGCGACTCAGCCGCGCCGTGAATGAGCACTGCTGGGACGGGGAATGGTACATCCGAGGCACTGACGACGATGGCGAGGTAATTGGCTCCTCGCGTAATCGCGAAGGGCGCATCTTTCTGAACACCCAGTCGTGGGCGGTCATCAGCGGCGTCGCCCCGCCGACGCGGGCGCAGCAATGCCTGGAGGCAGTTAGGACCTATCTGGACACCCCCAAAGGACCAAAGATTGTCCACCCACCCTATCGTACCATCGATCCAAGAGTTGGGTTGGTCACGCGCTGTGTCGCCGGAAAAAAGGAGAACGGCAGTGTCTTCAACCATGCCGTAAGCTGGACAATCTTGGCTGAGTGCCTAATGGGGAGGGCAGAACGCGCCTACGATCTCTACAAGAGGGCCTTGCCCATGAACCCGGTGGTGGATCAAGATCGCTACGAGGTGGAACCCTACGTGTATGCCGAGTATGTCACCAGCCCTGACCATGAAACCTGCGGCCAAGCGAGCCATTCGTGGTTGACCGGTTCCTCAGCCTGGATGCTGCGCGATGTATTGGACTACCTGCTTGGCGTGCGGCCCACCTATGGAGGCCTTGTCATCGACCCTTGCATCCCGGCGCAATGGGATGGGTACCGCGTGCAAAGAAGATTCCGAGGCCGCGTGTTCGAAATCGAAGTGCGTAATCCCCATCACGTGAACCGCGGTGTAGCGCTGATGGAGGTGGCCGGACATCCTGTGAAGGGGAATTTGATCCCCCTCACCGACGCAGTTCTAGCACAACGCCTCGATGGAATGGAAAAAGTGCCCGTGCTCGTGCTCATGGGACCCCCTGCGCAGGGCACTGGTGACCATGGCACCTTGTGACATATGAGCCCCGAGGCGCTCCTCTCGCGCATCAAAGGGGGGTTGATCGTCTCTTGCCAGGCTGATCCAGGTGATCCGCTGGATGACCCGGCCATTATCGCCGCTCTGGCCAAGGCGGCTGAGCTGGGCGGCGCTGTCGCCATCAGGGCTGAAGGCGCTGCGAACATCCGTGCTGTAAAGCAAGCTGTTTCAGTGCCGGTCATCGGGCTTTGCAAGAAGCGCTACCCGGACTCCCCGATCTACATCACCCCCACGTTGAACGATGCTCTCGCCGTGGCCTCAGCCGGAGCTGATGTCATCGCTCTGGACGCAACAGAGCGCAGGCGACCTGGTGGCCTCACTCTTGCCTCGTTTGTGCGAGCTCTCAAGCAACGAGGCCTGCTCCTGATGGCCGATGTCTCATGCTTGGAAGAGGGTGTTGCCGCCGCAGCCTTGGGGTTCGATTTGATTGGTACCACGCTGTCGGGGTACGTCTCGCCGGATGGTACAGCCCCCACCGAACCGGACCTGGCGCTGGTGGCAATGCTGAATCGAGCACTCGGCCAATCGGTGCCAATCATCGCGGAGGGGCGTATCTGGACACCGGCACAGGCAGTGGAGGCCCTCGAGTGCGGCGCTTTTGCGGTGGTCGTGGGCACGGCAATCACCCGCCCAGGTGCGATCACGCGGCGGATCGCTCACGCCATGGCGAGGTACACGGGTCTTCAGCGGCGAGCCGCAGTGGGCATCGACCTTGGCGGCACGAGGACCTTGGTGGGGTTGGGCAGTTTTGGGGGTGATCTTTTGCACGAAACTGCCTTTGCGACTCCGTGGCGAAAAGGCATGGCAGCCGTGGTAGAGCGAGTGGGAGACGCGGTGCAACGACTGCTCCGGACCAGCGGTGTATCGGCCCAGGCGGTGGGTGTCGCAGCAACAGGCCGGGTGGACGTTGAAGGGGGGACAGTCGTGGGAGGGGTGCCGTTGGCGCCGGACTACTTCGGATTTCCTCTGCGAGATCAGCTCAGCCAGCGTATTGGCTTGCCCGCGCACGTGGAGAACGACGCCAATGCCGCCGCATTTGCCGAATACCAGCGTCTTTCGCCTCCCAGGCCGGCCCGTTTCCTCATGGTCACTATCGGCACAGGGGTGGGCGGAGGGATCATCTTCAACGGGGAACTGGTGCGTGGGGCCGGCAACGCAGGAGAGATCGGCCACATCTGCGTGAGAAAGGGGGGTAGACGCTGTAAGTGCGGTGCGCGCGGCTGCCTGGAAACATATGTCTCCAGGCAGGTCCTCGCCAAAGAAGTGCGGCGGCTGGTGAGGAGGGGGATCATTCAGCTTCCCCAACATTGCCAGAGACTCGATGCCGATGATCTGATGGCACTCTTTCTGCAAGGCATGCCAGAAATTGAACGGCTTGTGGACAGCCAGCTCGACTTTTTGGCATGCGGACTCCAGAGTCTGATCAATACCATCGATCCTGAAGTGATCGTAATCGGGGGTGAAATCTCTCGGCTCCGAGAGCATTTGCTCAATCGCCTGCGATCTCGTCTTGCCTATCCCGCGAAGATAAAGTGCGCAGAACTGGAGAATCGCGCTGGAGCCATAGGCGCGGCGCAGCTGGCACTTGCCCACCTCTTGTAGCGTGTCGTGGAGCAAAACCACTGGCAGCGTAAGGCGGTCATATGTCTGCCGCGGCTGCCTGCTCGGTGGATACTTTCGCGCTACCCCCATTGGCGTACGTCCGCAAGGGACCATGCCCGTGCCCAGGAGAGACCGTGTGCGCGCGCGCGGACAGACGTTCGATAATACCCCACTGGGCAGTGCCGGCGCTTGCTAGCCCATGTTTGCCGAAGGGCGATGGCTAAGCACAGGGTTCCCTGCAGATGGTCTCTTGTTCAGCTTTTCCGCAGCGAAAGTAGGTGACACTGACTCATGCACGGTCTGGCTTTGCCCAAGATCGCACCAGGCAAGATGGCGCAAGAGCACAGTCATCGAGCCCCTCGTAATACGGCCGTTCATGGGGGGAGAGTGTTCCTCTGACAGCTCGACGAAACTGATTGGGCCTCGTGGCTCCCGTGCTGTGGTGCACGGAATGATACCATCTTCCTCGAACAAACCGTGGAGGCCGGAGCGCGGAGTTCAAAAGAGGCCCAGCGCGTTTTGGCAGTTGACCAGCGACGTCTGGAGCATGAAACCAGAGAGCACGATACCCCGAGCCTCGGGCTCGATAGGATGACAAGCCGTGGAAGGTGACGGAGAGGGTAGAATGTGCGCAAGTTGCCCTGGCGCATGCTCGGCCTTTGGGGGACCGCCGATCCCGATTTGGTCAGAAGGGGAGCCTAGCGACTGCCCAGCATGCTACTGCAGTCTACTTCCTCAAGTTCGCCAGACCAGGCGCCGTCGGGTAAAGCACCTGACCATCAGCGCAAGCAACAAGGTGTAGGCCAGGCCGCGGAGGACGCCAAGCCAAGGCGTAGCCGTGATGCGGACGAGGAGCCGATCTACTCCTGTGAGTCCAAACACGGGCCAGATGGCGTTGGCCACGCCCACATAAGCAATCATTGGATTCTGCCCGTTGTCGATGAGCAACTGCAGCCACGATCGCCTGTTCAGCATCTCGATGAGGATTGTGAACGCTGCAAGCAGAAAGAGTGCAAGGCCCGTGGTAACCAGGTAGTAACTCAGGGTAGGGTGATCCTTCTTTATCCCGCCTTCATATGGTTCAAAAACAAGCCCGACGATGAGCCAGTAAATTCCCCACAGTATGAAGCTCCTCACCATTTGCTCGCGAGGTGAACTGGCCTTCTTGCTGAGCAGTGTCGCCACCAAGCAGAGGGCACTCAGCGCTACAGTGGTCTGCCAGAGCCACCTGGCCTGTAGCCCCACCAGAGCCGTGACAACTGCGGCAACCATCGCGCCTACGATTCCCCATAGCTGTGGCGCACCCCATGCCTCATGAGTGTGAGGGACTGTCTTTGCTTGGCTCATGTGTGCGCGCAGATAGTCGCCCGCGATGGTCCCGGGGATGACGACGAAAAGGTACTGGTGGTAGTAGAGCTTGTACATCCAAGGAGCCGGCGTAGCCCGCCACACCCAGCTGACCCACCCCTGCTCCGGCGCTGCCAGGCGCAGTCCAATCAAGATGCCAAGTACACCGAGCCGCGGTAGCAGAGTTTCGCGCGTGGCGAGCCAGAGCAGTGATCCGGAGACGGCAACATTTGCCAAAACAACAATGATGATGTCGCTGCGTCCGAGCGAAAAGCCGCTGCCGTCCGGATACCGGAGGACGGCCAACAAGCTGACTGCTCCTGCCCAACCAAGCCCCCTGCAGGCAAGGCGAACCCAGCGGGACCAAGTTTGGGGGAGGCGCAGGAATATGAGAAACATCACAATGAATCCCAGAAGGGCAGTGCCCCATGTTATGGCGGTGGGATGAGGATTGAGCACATGGGGCCGGACATGGCGCAGGAAAACGGCGAAGAAAAACAACAAGAAGCCTCTCTCCAACGTGCCGAGAGTTATTTTCAAAATAGAATCACCGGCGCTGAGGCGTCGGGACAAAGCCAGGGGAATTGCCGCACCCATTGAGAATAGGAAAAGAGGGAACACAAGGTCCACCCACGTCAGTCCTGGCCGCGAGGGGTCGAATGCGTGGGTGGGTGGTGGGAGTTGTGCGTGATACATCCAAGCAGGCAAAACACCGTAGGGAATGACCCCGGACAGAACCATGGTGAGAATAGCGAAGCCACGGAGCGCATCAAGGCCAAGGGCGCGCGTTGCATTTGCGGAGCCAGGTTGTGGCGTTGGTCGGCAAAAACCTGATGGGTGCATAGTCGGTTATCTTTTCTTGCTCGCGATGACTACTACAGGTTCCTGGGGCGGTACCCCTTGCAGTTCGATCTCCAAAAGGGCCGTCATCTGAGAGAGTTGCACCAGACCTGTCATGTCGATAACCTTGGCCGAAAGGAGCACGAACAGGTCCGGAAGCAAACCACCTGCATCGCCATAGGTGGTCAGCATCTCCACCAGGTGACCAAGGGTCGCCTTCGCTTCTCCGGCCGTGGTCGGTGCGACGACGGCGTCTTCAAGCTGAAGCCTCACAACACCTTCGCAGGTCAGCACGCGCACTGGGTGCACGTGGCTTCGAAGGATGCCGAGGAGCCGCTTGCTCACGCCGCCCCCTCTGAAAGCGATGAGAAACGGTGTGCGCCCCGCCATCTCCACGTGTGTTACGGGCAGACGCATAGATCGGGCAGCAGTCTCTCGCAGAGCCTCTTCGGTCAGGGCACTCGCGGCTACGGCTTGCGTGCGGAGCTCGCTGTGCCCCGTCGCCACGGCGGTGATCCTTTTGGTGCGCATGTCAACTTCCACGCTCACCTCGATGCTCTCCGGAAGTGCCCCCATAGCTTCCACTGAACGCACCGCTTCTTGCCGAATGGCAATGAGATCTGTTTCCGTCGGGTTGACCACTGTCCGTTCGACCACGTCGCGAATGATGGCGAGGGCAACCCCAATGGCCGAGACCACTTCGCAGTGCTCTCCGATATAGAGGGGCAATCCCAAACGCTGGGCGGCAACAGGGAGGAGGGCTGGGGCGCCACCCCCACCTCCCACAAGGGTCACCATGTGCGGGTTCAACTTGTACTCCCGCAGAAGACGACGGATCACCGGGATGATCTTGTCCGTGGCAAGGGTGAGAATGGAGCTCGCCAACTCTTGGGCCTGCTTTCCCGTGCGCAGGGCGAAAGCCTGGAAAAACGACGCCAAGGCGCTCATTCGGACCGGGACTCGGTGGGCTTCGGGCACGAGTCCTAAGAAGTACGCAGCTCCTGTGGGGGTGATTGTGAAACGCTTTCCTGCCCTTGTATCGGGGCGGACCGCCAAATAGTCATCAGGGTCGCCCGGCTTGGGACGGATCGTTTCCAGCTCGATGTCGTCAAGATTGTCTTCGTCGCCAAAGGCGATGTACTCCAGCCCGGCGATGTGAGCACTGCGTGGGCCCACGTCAATGATCCCATCGTCCCACAGGCGAACCATGGAGCCCCCGCCAATGCCCACGGTGCGCACGTCCAGTGTTCGCACGTAGAGCCTATTGCCTCCGACCTGGGCGCTTTTTAGCTGCGGCTTACCGTTCTTGATGACGGAAATGTCGGTGGATGTGCCACCGACTTCGACGAAAATGCCATCGGAGATGCGCATGTACATGAGCGCAGCGGCCACCCCGGCGGCAGGGCCCGAAAGCATGGTAAGAATCGGCCGCTTCCGCATCTCATTGATGTCCATGATGCCGCCATCTGAGCGCATGATCATCAGTGGCGCCTTGATCCCAGTCCGACGCAGGGCCTCCTCGGTCATGTGCGCGGTTGCCAACATGATTGGCATCATGCTGGCGTTGATGA
This sequence comes from bacterium, assembly GCA_037445575.1. Classification (GTDB taxonomy): domain Bacteria; phylum Zhuqueibacterota; class Zhuqueibacteria; order JANLFK01; family Oleimicrobiaceae; genus Oleimicrobium. The sequence continues at coordinate 17,087 of JBBIKH010000022.1, read as the reverse complement.
CCGCGGTACGGGTGCGGATGCGCATCCCGTAGAGCTTGGAGATGTGGCTGGCAGCTGTTGCCAAGTAGCCCATTTCGTTGGCCACTTGCACCACAAACTCCTCGTTGCCCGGGTGGTCGACCCCGAATACTTCTGTAGCCACAATGACCTGTGCCCCTTCGTCGACCAGCCCGTGGATGGCGTGCTCAACGCTGGGGCGATCCGGTGGGGCAGTGACATCCAGATAGCGGTGGCTAATCTGCAAGTATTTGCCCGGCGCCAGAAGGATCCTCTCTTTGCGCGTCTGGTTGCTGGCCAGCCGACCCTCGACTCCTTTGCCCATGGTTATCAGACCGACAGGCGCGACGTCCCCTTCGAGGAGCGCATTGGTGGCCTGAGTCGTAGAGTGTGCGATGAGCACCACCTCTCCAGGGTCAATGGCAGCCTGGGCGAGTAGGCGCTCAAGGGACTCCACTACCCCTTTGGCGACGCCCTCTTTGGCTCGGTGCGTTGTGGGGACGCACGCCTTCCCCAGCAACTGCCGGCTGACGGCGTCTACTGCCACGGCATGGGTAAATGTGCCACCAACGTCGATTCCGATCTTGATCCTTCTGGCTCCCATACCCAGTGCCTCGTCCTACATGAACCAGGCACTGGCGGCGACTAATCCCGCCCACGCCAATGCCCAGGAATAGGGAAGGGTGTTCCACAAGACCTTTTGCACGTCCTGTTGCATCTGATTGGCGAGCCACACGTTGTGGGTGTTGGTCGGGTCACTAATTCCCTGTATCTGGCCCACAGCCATCAGGACGCCCATGACCGCGCCGGGAGCCATGCCGCTGGCCAGAAACGCGGCGGCCAACCCGTACCCCATACCCCACACATTGAGAGGGCCCCGATACAATGCCAGCGGTGCAGCAAGCCCAAACAGCAGCACGTAGGAGGCCCGAGAGGAAGGAATAAGATGCAGCAGAAACGGGCGGAGAAGGGCCAGGACCGGCCACTCTTCGCCACCTCGGACGTTCCAGGCTTCGCCTGGTCCCATTATTGCATTGAGCAGCATGCCGAT
>JBBIKH010000022.1:0-16021 GCA_037445575.1 bacterium | reverse complement strand
GCCACGGCGGGCATCACCGTGGCACCACCTTCGAGAACGGCCTGCACGAACAGATTGAGTGCGCCTCTGCGGTATCCACAGACAAAAGCGTGAAGCAAGCCAATGACAAAGGCAGGCACAAAGTTCACGTCAAAAAGAAGGATCAACAGGAGTGGCACCAAGGGGGAAAGGTAGGCGCCCCAAAATAGGGTAGACGTAGCCTGTGTCCTCGCTTGGGGCACTCTTGTGAGGGCCCAGATGAAGGACAACACCAATGTGGCCGCCACCGCGAATTCGACCACCTTTGCCGCAAAGTGTGCCTTTGCTAAGATGGCCGCTCGCCATGCATCAGACAGCGAGAGGTAGCCGACAACTCCGGCGACAACGAGGAGGAGCAACATCGTTCCCCACAATGCTGTTTTCCTTAGTCTGAGTTCATGCCCATCTCGGTAAAGCTGCACCACCACGTAGATAACACCAGTCAGCGCAGTGAGGGCGAACATCACCAGCGCGAAGGAGCGAATATCTGAGACTGCCAGGTCCAGCACATCACGATAGACCGCCCAGTTGCCTGCGTTGAGAAGCCCTCCCATGCTAATGCCGATGAGAAACACACCTGTAATTGTGAACGGTCCCAAGCCCACCGAGCTCATGATGGGTACCACCACCGTGGCAACCATGATGATAGCTCCCAACCCTCCTAACGTTGTGAACAGGAGTGCGATGAGCACCAGGGTGGTGAGCGCGATGGCTAAGGGGTTATCGCCGGCCAGTTCTGCTCCCTTCTTTATGAGACTATCTGCCACGCCGGTCTTTTGCAGCAAGCCGCTGAGCATGCCACCGAAAAGCGCTACGGTGTAGGCATTGTGCAGACGGAGGGCTCCTTCACCGATGACAAGCTGTACCACGTCTGTCACCGCTACGCCTGCCGCCAACGGGATGAGGACAGCCATTGCCGGAAGAGCGATGAGGGCGGGCAGCTTGCGCAAAAACATCGCGAAGGCAAAGGCCACAAAGAGTAAGACAACAACGAGGAGCCGAACGATATCCATGGTCTTGTGAGCCTTGTTGGTTGGCGGTAACCGTTGTCATTAGGAATATAACACTGTCGCAGCTCATTTTCCAGAAGAAAAACTGACTCTTGAGCCGGAGTAGAAAAGTATTGCCTGCAAACGCGAGTTTTGCTAAATTGACCCGCCCAATTCAGAAAGGACGCGAGGCGATGGAACTACGCACCCTTGGCGCTGTCCAAGACGACCACATTAGGTTGCTCTCGCAACACCGTCTGGTTGCTGACGTGCTCGTTGTTGGCGGGGGGACCGGCGGCGTATGCGCGGCATTGCAGGCGGCGCGTCTTGGGGCCAAGGTGGTGATGGTTGAGGAAACGCCCTGGCTGGGGGGAATGCTCACTGCCGCCGGTGTCAGTGCGGTGGACGGCAACCATCAACTGCCCTCCGGTCTTTGGGGCGAGTTCCGGCAACACCTCTACGACTGGTATGGAGGTCCCCGGCAGGTAGCGACGGGGTGGGTGAGCAACACGCTTTTTGAACCACGCGTCGGGGCAGAGATCTTTCGGCGGCTAGTTCTGCTATAGCCCAACATAGTATCAGTACAGGGGTACTGGCCTATTGCCGTCCTCCGTCACGGCCAGTCGGTCTGCGGCGCATCATTCGTCAACGCCCGGGGCGAAGGGATGATTGTCGAAGCGCAGATAACAGTTGATGCCACGGAATATGGCGATGTGATGGCCGGTGCCGGTTGTGCGTATGATGTGGGGCGAGATGCACGCGCCGAGACAGGGGAGCCCCAAGCGCCCGAGAAGCCGGACCCTTACATCCAAGACTTGAGTTATGTGGCGATCTTGAAGGACTATGGCCAAGGGAAGGATCGGGGAGTGGGCCGACCCTTAGGGTACAACGAAAACCTTTACTTTGGCACGTGCCGTGAGCTGGGCGGAAATGCACCCACTGTGCCCGATTGTGCGCGCATGCTCGCCTACGGACGGTTGCCAAACAACAAGTTCATGATCAACTGGCCAATTCACGGCAACGACTGCTATTTGAACGTGATCGAGATGGACAGGACCCGGCGCTTGCGTGCCCTGAGGAAGGCTAAGCGTATTACCATGGGATGGATCTACTTCGTGCAGAGGCATCTCAATTGGCGCCACCTCGGGCTGGCGGACGATGAGTTTCCCACGTCTGATGGTCTCCCTTTTATCCCTTACAATCGCGAAAGTCGACGCCTGCGTGGGGTGGTCCGCCTGACCGCTCTTGACCTTGTGGATCCTTACGATGCTACTCGTGCCCCACTTTATAAGACAGGTGTGGCAGTCGGGAACTACCCTCTTGACCATCATCATGCTCGCTGTCCGGTCAAGATCGAAGAGCATCTTCCGGAGATTCCCGCCTTCGCTGTTCCATATGGTTGTCTGGTGCCGCAAGAAATTGACGGCCTGCTGGTGGCTGAAAAGTCTATTTCCGTGAGCCACATCGTCAATGGGTGCACTAGGCTGCAACCAGTGGTGATGCTTGTGGGACAAGCTGCCGGAGCAGCTGCTGCCTTGTGCGTTCGCCACCGGTGTCAGCCGCGGCAACTGTCGATCCGTGAGCTGCAGCATACCCTCGTGGGGCAACGGTGCTATTTGCTGCCGTTTACGGATTGTCCGCCAGTGCACACGCATTTTGCTGCCGTGCAGAGAATCGGAGCGACGGGACTGATGCGCGGAAAACCCGTGCCCCATGGGTGGGCCAACGAAATGCACTTTGCGCCCGACGCCCTCCTTGCTGTGGACGATGCCGCCGTTGCCCTGCGCTCTGCCTGCGCGGGCATTGAGATCGGTCGTGTTTTTGAGTCCATGGAGATCGGAAGGGTACTGACGCGTCTCCAGTGTCTTGTCATTTTGTGGCGAGCAATCGGAAGACCGAGTCCGTTGCGAGACTCCCCCTCGTACGCAGACGATGCCGCGCCGGTGGAAGCCGCATCAGCATTGGCGGTGGCCCGTGAGCGAGAGTGGGTCGTGGAGAAGTGGGAGGCACTCGAGAAGCTGATCACTCGTGCCGAATTTGCCTCCCTACTGGACCGCGCGCTGGATCCTTTCCATGCGCAGGAGGTGGAGATTGTGCCGGGCTATTCAACTTGCCGCTAGTGTGGCTCGACGGTTTTACATCGCCATCTCTCATAATGAGGTTCGGAGGCGGGCCGGAGGGGCAACGCGTGCCTGAAGTAGTGCCTCCACCAGACTGCCTAGACTATGCGTGCAGTGAAGGGCCCTACTGAAGATTGTGCTACCTGCGGCGGAGCGAGAAGTGTAGGCCCGTTCCATTCGGCGTTCGGGCTTGTCCACGCGGTGAGTGGGGAGTGCCGTGGCGCCCTCGAACCTGCGTCTGGTCCTTGCAACGGGCACCCTGACGACTTGCGCAGCCAGATTCCCCGAAACCCTCAGTGTGCCATGCTTCCCAGGGAGACGCTGGGGTGCACCACCCACCACTGCGGGCAAGAACCGTCAAGTCCCGTACGCGGTACAGAGAACTGGGTTGTGTGCCCTACGCTGACAGGTTTTGCTTGGACGCGATCGGCGTGACCTCCCGGCCATGGCGTTGTCCCCATTGGGGGCAGAATGAGAGACACGGGCAGAGGCGGCCGACGGCAAATGTCTCTCCCGGATTGGTAACGACAGCGCCTGGCCTTTGGCCACCGCCGCCTTTATGAGATAGCGCAGGCTGTCGGCAGCCAGCCCGTGGTATGAATGCCTGCGTGCTTGGCCGGGGGATTAGCCCAACGCCGTTTGCCTAACCATTACTCTTCCCTCAATTCTTCGCCTTACCACGGCAGCACATCTTCCAACTAAGGAGGGCTTGTTCCATCGACGCCGGGTTCCGGGCGGGGTCATCGAAGCAATGATCGGTCTTTGCCGGAGCCAAATGCGAAATGGCCAGACGAGCAGAGGGGGATACAGACATTGGCCTCCTCGGCTGGAAAAAGCCTATCACGGGGGTCGCTCCGGCCACTCAGGAGGGGTCCCACCGCTGGTCCTGAGGGAAATTTGCGGTTCTCGCAAGATTTCTCTTGACAATTAACAAACGGGTGGTTATATTAGGTTAGCCAAGAACCCTAACTAACCACGGGTTGCATGTGGTCCGTCGGCTTGTAGTGCCTGCTATCGCTTCGGCACTTTCCCTTTTGGCCAGCGTTGCCTCTGGGCAATTCACGGGAAAGATTGCGGGTCAGGTGATTGATGCCGAGAGTGGCAAACCGCTTCCTGGCGCTAACGTGGTGGTGGCGGGAACCTACATGGGCGCTGCCACCGACGACCGTGGTTGGTACGTCATCCTCAATGTCCCTCCTGGAGTCTATCGCCTACAAATCTTCTATCTCGGCTACGCGCGCGTGGTCGTCGAGGGGGTGCAGGTTCACATTGATCGGACGGCTAAGGTCGACGTAAAGATGCAGCCCACGGTCTTGGATCTGGGCCAGACAATAACCGTCACCGCAACGCGCCCTATTGTCGAGGCGGACAAGACTGCCAGTTCAGTGCACTTTGACGAAAGTCAAGTTCGTTGACTCCCGGTAGAAGGGCTACGCAGTGTCCTGGAGCTGTCACCAGGGGTCAATCGTAACCCGGATGGCACCATCAGCATCAGGGGCGGAGGCGCCTACGAGATCAACTATTCGGTCAATGGTATAACCAGCATGGTCACCAACACCGGTGTCCCCGCCTACGGCACTGGAGGCAAGTCAGAGAATAGTTGGAAGTATGACATCAACCCCCTGGCTGTGGCCCAAATGGAGGTTATCACTGGAGGTTTCAATGCCGAATACGGTAATGCGCAGTCTGGGGTGGTGAAGGTGGTTACCAAGGAAGGGGGGCACAACTTTTCCGGCGCTCTGCAGATTGAATATCGCCCTCCTGGACAATACCATTGGGGCGACTATCTGTACTCCCGTGAACAGTTTGAGTGGAAGAAATGGGGTGACTTTGCGAACTGGCTCAAAGAACCACAGTTCAAAGACCCGAGCGGGGCAGTCAACGTCGAGGAGGCACGACGCAACTACGAGCTGTGGGTCCGCAATCACACTCCCTCCGATGACAACATCCTGGGCGTCTACGACTATCGCAAATACGCATACAAACGCTACCTGCTCAGTTTCGGGGGACCATTGGGTAAAGAATCAAACCGGATGAGCTTTTTCCTTAGTGGCGAGCTGAAAGAAAACCCCACCCGCTTACCCACACGGGAGAAGGTGCAACGTCTTGCAAACTGCTCGTTAGTGCTTTCGTTCAAGCCTACGCCACGGCACAATTTCCGTTCTACCACGCTCTACCAACACTTCTATTCTGGGATGGGTTCCGGCGCTGAGGATGTCAGGTGGGCAGGCCTGTGGGGCAGTTATGGGGCAAAGAGGAAGTACACTTTGATATACGATTCGCCCCGCGAGGAGTCTGTCTTTGCACAAAGCCTCAATTACAAGCATATCTTCTCTGCGCGAGCGTTCCTGGAGGCGATGCTGACGTATCAGAACGAGATCCTATACGCCTATCAGACCCCAACGCCTGGTATTGACAAGGACGTGCAGCTTCACCCTAATCCCGCCGACCGACAGCTAGAAGATCGGGGTCCGTGGAACGAGAAATACCGCGAGTATTACACCTGGTCCAGCCTTTACAACCAAGCCTCGCTTACGCGGTATTATGAGGCTCGGATCAGCCTTACGCGCCAATTCAGGAACACGAACATGTTCAAGGCTGGGGTGGAGATGTGGCTGATGGATCAGGACTATAACGCTTCCTCGTCTTTGTGCGTCGCCGCGTTTATATGGCGCACTGGTTTCGCCACCAACTACAAGGCCCGAACCTGGTACGCTGCTGCTTACGTGCAAGACAAATTGGAGTTCGCAGGAATGGTGGCGAACGTTGGCTTACGAGCTGATGCCTACAATTTCGGCGCCGACGTTCCAAAAGACAGACATGAGGTGTTCTATCCTGCGTTGGGGAGCCCCAGCGTAGGGAAGCCAGAGTGGGAGCCTTCCAAGACCTTCGCCTCACTCTCTCCCCGACTCGGGATCTCCTTTCCTATCGGGGACAAGACTGCCTTTCGGATCCAATACGGCCATTTTCGCTCTATGCCCACGATCAACCAGGCGTTGGATAACCAAACCTATAACGGTTGGGGAAGCTATGGTAACCCCAACCTGAAGCCGAAGTTGAGCATCAACTATGAGGTAGGCGTCCAACAGAATCTATGGAACACTCACCAGCTTGATGTGGTGACGTACTACAACGACCTTCATCGTCAGGTGACCACCGTCTACGTGAAGGCATCGACGGGGAGCCAGAACAAGCCCGGGGACCTGAAGGGCAGTTATGTCACCTACGAAAGCAATGGCTACGGTAACTCCCGAGGCATAGAGGTTAGTTTTGCCAATCGTTCGGGCGGCAGGTGGAGCTACCGGATTGCCTATACTTTGAGCCAGAGTAATTACGGTGCTCACGGGGTCTATCTGATCGCGCCGGAGATGAGTGCCGAACTGGAGCAAAAGTATAGCTATTCTGCGAGCGACTACTTGTCCACGGAGGATAGGACTCACCGGTTCAGCGGCAGCCTCAGCTACACTATCCCGGCCGGGGGAGGGCCGAGCCTCTGGGGCAGAAAGCCCCTAGCACAGACCTCCGTAGCTGTTATCATCACGGCGCGCAGTGGATTGCCATACTACTGGTCCCCTGAGTACCAGTACGAACATACTGTAGAGTCCAATCGCCGATATCCCAGCGAGTCCCAAACCGATCTCCGGGTAGAGAAGCTGCAGGCGGTGGGGCCTCTCACCCTCACGTTGGGGATACGCGTGCTCAATCTATTCAACAACCAGCATTTGACCCCGATCTCGGATCCGGAGGAACTCAGCCGCTGGGTGCTGCGCAGCGTCACCTACGCCGATCCGGATGATGCTCCGGATCGAGACGTCCGCCGCTACAACTACTTTCAGGTGTATCGAAACGTGCCCAGGCAAATATTCTTCTCGATGGGGGTGAGGTTTTAGCATGTGCGCTCCGTTCACCTGCGGTGACGCCCTTTTCGGGAAGGGGTCCAGCGTAGTGTACAGCCACATGGTGCACAAACCGTGGCGTCTAACTCCTGCACTCATGGCTCTGGCGTGGGTGGCTTCCTTAGCCCTTGCCCAGACCAACCCTCACACCATCGAGCTCACCCGCGGGCGTCTGTGGCACTCGTTCTATCTGTCGCAAGAATGTGAGCCCATGGCTGACTGGAGCCGCAAGACGTATGGGTTGGACTGGCCAGGCTTTGCTAGCGAGGAGATTAAGCAAAATATTGGCGGATACCACACCTACCTATTGGCGGGAGGTTTCTTCCTTACGGCCAAGACCGATACAGGGACTGTGTGGGGGTGGGATAACTTTGCTACGCATGGGACGGACGTGGGAATGGAGGGTGACCAGTTTCGCTACCTGATCTCGAAAGACAGCCAGGGTAAGCCTATCCACCGCCCGCGCTGGCCGAACGGAAACCATTGGCTTCTGGTGGACCCCCACGAGGCAGAGGAAGTCATCGATACGCGATGGGAGATGAACGGTGCGTGGTACCAACCATGGGACAACCAGAATATGCCGGTCTCCGTCGCGAGGAGGGTGAGGCAGTGGTCAGGTTCCCGCGCTGATGAGGACTATGTCATTGTTGAGTATACCGTGAAAAACATACAGAGGCGCAAGCAGCTGAACGGTGTTTATCTACTCTTCACCTACGCACTGTCGCCGAACCATCGAGGGTGGTCACTGGTATTTCCCAATTTCCCGGAAGGAGCGCGCAACACCCGTAGCCGATGGGACCCACAGCAGCGCTTGCTTGTAGCCTGGGCTGGCGATTTTACCCCTTCGCCGGGCGTTGACGAGTCTTTTGACCCGGCCGAAGAGCGAACCCTGGACCCCGTCAGCGGCAGGATGACGACCACTTCGCAGTTCTTAGCCCCTGGGTTTCTGGGCATAAAGTTTCTCTACGTGTCGCCTGATACCACAGGACTACCAAACCGCATAAATGGTTTTGCTTGGTCTGCTGCTCCTCCCACCAATGACCACTCCGGTCCATTCCTCGGGGTGGCGGGCCTGCCAAGCAAGTATGCAGCTATGGCTAACCCGCTTCTGTTGTCTGAGGCTTTTGACGATCCCCAGGACGTCCGCATGGGTCAAAACAGGCTTTATGCTAACTTTTCGCTGGGCCCTTACAATCTGGCGCGTGGTGATTCGATCAAGGTGGTAGTGGCCGAGTTTGTGGGCGGACTGCCGTATGAGAAGGTGACCAATCCCGAGGTGACTGTAGCTGAGCTGCAGGCTGCGGGCGATTCGGCGGTTGCCTATCTTGAGGAGCGGGTGACGTTTAATTACGCGCATCACTACACCATCCCGATGCCCCCACCTGCACCTGAATTCGTCGTTTATCCTGTGCAAGAGGGTGGGCAAATCGGAAACGTCATCTCTTTTGGCAATGCCGTGGAGCGTGTGGCTGACCCCCACCATGGCGTGCCAGATGTGGAAGGCTATCGTATCTACCGCTCGGGACGGTACCCTTTCGGCCCGTGGAAGCTATTGATAGACATCCCTGTGGGCGACCCCCGCTTTTTCAATACTGATTCGCAGCGCTACATCTACACCGATACCCAGGTGGCGCTGGGGTATGGCTACTACTATTCGGTGACCAGCTATGACCATGGCTGGCCTTCGTGGGCAGTTGATCCTTCGTATCAAGTTCCGCCGCTAGAATCATCGATCTTCGCCAACCGGACCAAGAAGGCCTTCTACACCACGCTTCGCCCAACGGCAAAGTCGCTTGCGCGTGTCAGCGTCGTGCCCAACCCTTTCTACCGCAGCTCGGGGTTCGAGCTGGCAGGTGATGTGAAGCTCATCCAGTTCGTGAATCTCTCTGAGGAGTGCACCATCCGCATCTACACGGTGCGGGGCGACCTCGTCAAGACGATTCATCATAGCGATCCATCCTCGGGTGTGGCTTTTTGGAACCAGATCAGCGACTACGGCCAGTATGTGAAAAGCGGCATGTACTTTTTCCAGGTAACCAACAGCCAGGGTGAGGTAAAGTTGGGCAAATTCGCCATCGTCAATTAGGGGAGTGGCATGCGCAAGCTCACAACGACTGCATTGTGCCTGTGGATTGCTGCTGGCGTTTGTGCCCAGGAGTTTGAAAAAGTAGGCACCACTGGCTTTGTCTTCCTGGAAATGCCGGTTTCTGCCAGGTACCTTGGCTTGGGGGAATCAGGAGTCGCCCTTCTGGATGCTGGGTCCGAGGGTGTCTTCTTCAATCCTGCCGCAATCGCTTCTCAAGGGAAAAGGGCTGCTTTGCATCTAGCTTATGCTGACTGGTATGTGGGCACCACTCAGATGGCAGCTGCCGCTACATGGTCGCTGGGCAAGCTGGGTGCGATCGGCATCCACGCTCGGCAGTTTGACTTTGGTGAAGTGGAAAAGACCACCAACCCCACGGTGGACGAGGTTGGCTCCTACATTACCCTCGGCACCTACACCGCCGGAGCCTATGCGCTCGGGGTGACCTACGCGCGTGCACTCACTGATAAATTCAGCTTTGGCGGGACGCTAAACTACGTCCGAGAGCGGATCGATGCCTATACCGCAGACAACATAGTGGCCGACTTTGGTTTTCTGTACCGTACTGGGTTTAGGAGCTTGCGTATTGGGGCATTTGTCCGCAATTTTGGCCTGGAGGCGAAATACGCGCAAGAAAAGTTCAAGATGCCTCAGCAGCTTCGCATGGGTATGGCAGCCGAAATCTTTGGCACCGAGCAAAGTCCCACTCGCGTCACGCTCTTGGGGGAGGCGGTTCACCCTAACGACGCCAACGAACGGCTTCATGTGGGTGCCGAAGGTCTGTTCGAAGGGGTGGCTCTTCTCCGCGTGGGGTACAAGATCGGCTACGATGAGGAGGGCCTGTGCGTGGGTGCAGGTGTTCGCTCACAGATTCACGGCAGCACCGTTGGGATCGATGCGGCGCTGTTGAATCATAAGAGCCTGAACTCGGTCTTGTTGTACACCGTGAGCATGGAGTTTTAGCCCGTGCGCTGGATGCCGCAAAAGAGAGTGTGCCTGGTCATTTTCACCACTGTGGTGCTCGCGCCCCTCTCACTCGGGCATGCCCAGCGAGGCTGGCTGTCGGTGCGGATGGCCGGGTCAATGCAGACTCAGAGCCAGAAACTCAAAGCGGAAAGGGCGGTAGGCATAGGAAGCGCTCTTCAAATGCTCTTTGCGATGCCCAAGAGCCTCCACGTGCGCGTAGGAGTCGGCTATGAGTATTCTTGGCTCAGGCAAAAGGACGTACTCGATGAGTGGCAATGGGATTACTGGGAAAAGACTTACATTGACTTCTTGCCAGGGGCAAAGGCGCAACATGTGAATCAGACGCTCCGCTACACAAGCGCCGACAGTATCTATTCGGCCACGTTCCACCCATCCCAACAGTTGAAAGAGTTGCGGTTACACATTGGCCTTGACTACACTCTGCCGCTCGGACAGCGGCTGGCCCTTGTCGGCGGGTGTGGCTTCGGAGCGGACCTTTTCTATCGTGAGCTTGAAATGCGTGAGGATTGGACCAAGCGGTTCAACCTCGACACCACGTCAGTCGACCTCGACTATGCATTCCACTACCGATTGCTTCATTTCGCCCCGACGCGCACCGGCGCCAGTTTCTACGTTGCGCCAATGGCCGCCCTGCGGGTCACCCTCTCACCGTCGATTGACCTCGATGGCGAGATGACGTATGTGCACTACTTCCGCCGGGATCGTCTGGTGGGGATTCGTTTGGCAGAAGCAGGAACCAAGTGGTTGCCCCTCAAGGGAAAGGTGGTGGGAGCTATTGGGGTGACTTTTAAATACTGAGACGAAGGAAGGTATGAGACGTTGTACTGTCTTTGGGATCCCCCTACTGCTATTCTGGACAATGCTGCCTGGCCGAACTGGCACGCAGGAGGTTGGGGATTGGCACGTCACTGTTGGCGGGGTTCACTCGCAGCCTGTAAGAGGCCTGAGCAAGTGGTTTCGTGCCGCATCCAATGCGGAAGTTTCCGTGGGCCAGAGGTACTCACAGAGGTGGACCATCTCGGGGTCACTGGAGTTGGCACGCTACGAGCATGAGGCCCTCACGGGCTATGCGGCAGGGCGAGTTGACCTCTTGCTGGAGCATGTGGGGGCACTGGTTTCTGGTGAGGCGACAATCGCCGAATGGGGGCCTGTGCACTCCTTCTTGCTCCTCTCAGGAGGACTTTACCGCTGGAAAGGCGTTCGCGGGGCTATCCAACCGGACTCGACGGTCAGTCCCTATGTGCCTGCTATCGCCGCGCGGACTCTTCAAGGCACCAATTGGGGGCTCCGCGTGGGGGCAGGGGCGTCGGTGAGAATGTGGCGCCGGTTGGAGGGTGAGGTGAGCCTCTGGTATCGCCTGGTGTTGGGTGATCTATGGCCAACCATGCAGCCACACATCGAGCTGGAAGGGGTATCTGGGCTGCAGACAATCAACGTCTCCGTGGGGATGCGCTTTTGGTTCTAGGAATCGAGGAGAGAAGCAGATGAGAAAGTGCCTTGTACTGTTTGTGGTAGCCCACGCCTCGGCACTCTTGGCGGGGCAGTATCCCGTCAGGTGGGCTACCTCGCGTTACATGAACCCCGGAAACGATGTGACTCGGTCGCTGGCGTATCGTCGGAGCAGTGACCACGTGCTGGTGGCCACCCGCAAGTGGGGTCCTGCCATCGTGGCGCTGGACGCCGCGACCGGTGACTCCGTGGGGGCCATGGACACCGGGATTGTGGCTGGAGGAACGTACCCTCTCAATATGGTAGCTGTCAGCGAGGACGGAACTATCTACGCCGCCAATCTCTGCGCCCCCCTCTACACGCCGGAGGCAAGGGTTAAGATTTACCGTTATGTCGATGAGAAGGCACCGGCAGAGTTGGTGTTCGACGATCCTTTGGACGGTGCGCGCTACGGCGATTCGTTCGCCGCGATAGGTGCCGGCGTCCCTCGGTACGTCTATATCTCTGGAATGGGGAACCAGCGGATTGCGGTGCTCCGCGACGACGGCGGTCCTGCGCTGGCATTTGACCACTATATCCCCTTGCCTATGCCAGGGGCCGCACGCCACGGCATTTCGCCCACTGCCCCGAACGGGCCCATCTGGATCAACGGCGCCGACACTGGTGGCCCGCCTCCGCAACTGATCGCCGACGACGGCACCGTCATTGCTGTGGTCCCCGACACATTAGCGTCCCGAGGTGGTACCTCAACCATCCTACATATGATTCTTGGCGATTACAAGCTGATTGCCCTGACCAACGCATGGGCGCTGTCAGTGCGCTGCGTGCGGTACTTTGAGGACGAGCTAGGGACGATCACGTTCGACTATTTCGGTGCGAACTCGGACTCGATACCGCTGCTGTACAACGGTACTACGTTGATTAACAATGTCAACGCGACCAATTCCCTGGCCTACGACAACAAGCGCCACTCACTCCTCACGCTCTTCGGCTTCAACAGCATCGCCTCGCTGAGCCTGGATTCTCTCCTGAAAGCGAGCACACCACGGTCGGAGAGTATGACCGTGACCATTGACGGAAAGAACGACTTTTTCCCTACTGATCACGTAGGCGGAAGCAACCGGCATGACATGTATCTGACCTGGTCTGCAGGTAAGGTCTTTGTGGGCATAACGGGCCACACCGTTATTGACCCAACTCTGTCCACCCGTCTGTACGTGGCCTTTGATCTGGACCCAGATGGGGGGAATGGTTGCTCTGCTCCTCCGGAAGATGCAGGAGGTGTGGGGTCGCTCCCGTTTCTGGCGGACGTGGTCTACATGGTTGACTCCTGGCACCAGCCTGACTACATGGCCGGGGAAATCTACAAATGGGAGGGGGGCCGATGGGCACATGCGCCGTTCGATGGAAACATGGCCTCGCAAGGGGCCCTGGCTTACGCCGACGAAGGGCATGGTAAGCTGGCTGAGCTTGCCGCCATCCGTAACTCCGCCGGACTTGGGGCCGACTTGTCGAACGTCGGAATCATAGCGTACGCTGCACAAACAGGCCCCGCTGGCGAGGTGCTGTGCGCCTTCCCCGATGTCAACCCGACGGGACGAGGTGTTTCCTTCACTCATTACTTTTACGCGGACAGCCTCGGCAGTGGCATGTTTCCTACAGACACAGCTCATGTGCATGTAGTGGGCAAGTCAACGGGCGTGCCAGGGGACCTGAATGGACTGAAGGTGCCATTTCATTATGAGCTGTACCAGAACTTTCCCAATCCCTTCAACCCCCGAACTACCATCAAGTATTACTTAGGGCAGCCGGGTCGGGTAAGGCTTGAGGTGTTGGATGTCAAGGGGCGGCGCGTTCGCACCCTTTTTGAGGGCACCCAATTAGCAGGCGATTGCGAGGTTGTGCTTGAGGGGTCGACCCTTGCCTCTGGTGTCTACCTGTGCAGCCTCAAGGTGGACTCGCGCCAGGTGGGTCTCAAGAAGATGCTCTTGGTCAAGTGAGACCGACAATGAGACTTCCGAGGAGACATGCTGTGGCCTTCGCGAGACATTGGGTGACAACACCAACACGTAAGTCATCTCGGGGTTTCGGCGCGAGCAAGAGCAGCGGCGGCAAAGCATTTGAGCTCATCATGGTTGTGTGTCTCCTGGCGGTGCTAGGTGGCATAGTCCCTGGGTGGGCACGTGCTTCAGGCCTCCAGGATGAGTTGCGCGGCGTGTGGGTGGCCTGGGCAGGCGCAAATGTGCCGAGCAAGGAACGTATTGCCGCCATCATGGACGATGTGGCCGCACACGGGATGAATGTGGTGTTTGTAGATGTGTGGCGCTACGGCTACCCCTACTTCCGTAGTGAGCTCTTTTACCGTTTTACTGGCATGTATACGGATCCTGCGCTCCCCGAAGGCAGAGATGTGCTGGCAGACATGATCGCAGAAGGCCACAGAGTGGGCCTGCATGTTCATGCGTGGTTCGAGTACGGCTTCGTAGCGTGCCAGGGAGACAACGACCACTTGTTTCGTGTGAAGCCGGAATGGTTTGCTCGGCGGCGCGATGGGACGGTGCTCTTCAACGGGGACTATCGCTACAAGTGGTTGAGCCACTGCAACGCAGAAGCGCAGCAGTTTCTCGTGGCTCTGTGCCTGGAGGTTGCGCGCAATTACGATGTCGATGGAATACAGTTGGACCGCATACGCTATCCGGAGTTGGATTGTGGCTATGACGAAGCCACCGTGACCCTTTACAAGGCAGAGCATGGGGGCAACGCGCCGCCGCAGAATGAGGCCGACCCGCATTGGATGCGATGGCGCGCAGACAAACTCACCAGTTTCATTGCTGCCTTTTACGACTCCCTCAAGCACGCGCGTCCCGATCTACCTGTGAGCAATACGCCGATTGTCTACCCGTATGGCTACCAAAACTTCTGCCAGGATTGGCGCCCCTGGATCAATAATCACCACTTGGATGTAATTTCTCCGCAAGTTTACCGGGCCACCGATGCGATCTATTCCTACGAATTGGACTTGCAATTGGGACACGTCACGGACCGCTTGGGCTTCTATCCTGGGATCACATCGGTTTTTGAGGAATACTTGTTGCCCAGCAACCAGCTGATCGCCATGATTCAGGCGACGCGGAGCCGAGGGTTGCAGGGGCACGTAATTTGGTTCTACGACACGCTGAGCGACGATCTGCCGGCGCTCGCAGCCTCTGTGTACCAGCAGCAGGTCAGAGTGCCTGGCATGCCAAGCGAATGGCGGAGGCCAGCGATCATAGTCAACGAAACGGACTCAACTGTAGCACGCAGCGGCAACTGGTACGCCTACACGGGCATCCCTGGATATCAGGGAGGTTGTCTCTATACGACGTCGTCGGCGCCGGCGTCGCTAGAGTACGCCGCGACAATTCCCAACGACGGATGGTACGAGCTCTACGCTTTTGTCCCCTACCATTGGAACGGAGCGCGCGAGGCACGCTACGAGGTAATCCATAGCCAAGGCGTGGACACGGTTCTCGTCAACCAGGGGCAGCCCGGTAAAGCCCGGTGGTGCAAGTTGGGCGACTACTATTGGGCCGCTGGAGCCGGTCCGGTGGTGCGACTAAGTAATGCCCGCATAGGCAACCGTTACCTTTTCGCTGATGCCATCATGCTCTGCAATAGCAACCGCGCCGCTCGGTTGATGAGCAGTGCGCCGAGGTCGACAATTCAGGGGAAAAGGCAGGATGGGGTGCAACTGGTTAGGAACTTTCCGAATCCGTTCAACGCCGCTACTGCTATTGCCTTTGAGGTGCCAAGAGCTCAGGCCGTCGACGTCCGTGTCGTGGACCTGCAAGGACGGTGTGTGGCTCACCTCCTTAGCTGTCGAGTGGGTGCCGGACGCCACGTGGTGGCCTTCCAAGGGCCAGATCTGCCAAGCGGGATTTACTTCTGTTACGTCACCGATGAAGACCAGCAGGCCAAAGTAGCGAAGATGCTCCTCCTGAGGTAGACTCGGTGTACAGGGCAGACACGAGACTCATCAAGCGGCTCAACGAGATCAGGTTTCTCAATTTGTTGCGCGATGAGAGCCCCATTTCGCGTAACGAGCTAGCACGGCGCGCGCAGATTTCGAAGGTTGCTGCATCGGATATTGTCAACCGACTGGACCAAGCTGGATTCATCCTGACGGTAGGCAAAGGTGAGACTACGCGGCGAGGAGGGAAACCGCCGATCCTGCTCAAGCTGAATCCAGATAGTGGCTATGTCGTTGGTGTCGAGATTAAGCGGCGGCGTGCGCGGGTGGCGTTGGGCAACGTCGAATCCACAGTGGTGACATGTGAGGAAGTGGACTACGCCGTGGGCACTCCCATGGAACAAGTGCTCAAAGCCATTTTTGCCGCAATCGACGCCATGTTCACCCGCCACCCTGTACCTGCTGAGCGTTTCATAAGCATCGGCGTCGCCATTCCTGGCATTGTGGATTACCAGAAGGGCGAGCTTACT
>JBBIKH010000021.1:7747-25730 GCA_037445575.1 bacterium | reverse complement strand
GCTGCAGCAGCTCCCGCGTCACCGCGGGCGTGGAGAGGTGGCGGCCGTTCTCCGCGTAGGGGGTGAGATGCGGATGCGACCAGGTATGATTGCCGATCTCATGTCCATCAGCCACCATCTGTCGCACCAAATCGGGGTAGCGCTTGATGAAGGGGCCCGTAAGGAACATGGTACAGCGCACGCCCTTGCTCCGCAGCGCAGCCAGCACCTCGGCGGCCGCGTTGTCTGAGGAGCCGCCGTCAAATGTCAGCGCCACCTTGGGCGTCTGCACCGGGCCGCGATCAAAAGACCTGGCCAAAAAAGTCGCCGTGGGCAGCCCGTAGAAAAAGTCGATCACCTGCAAGACCTGCACTGACCCATCTGCGGAGGTTGCTCTGACGACAAAGCGATTTTGCCCTCGCCGCGCCTCGATGCCGGTAAAGCGAAAGGTGCCGTCAGGGGCCATGGTTACCGCCACCAAGTTTCCGTCCGACCACAGGCTGATCACCTGGTTCGGACCCGCCTCCCCGCTAATGTCGAACGTGCTGCTAGTCACCATAGCCCCAGGTCCGCTGACCCGGAGGCCAGTGCTGTCGGGTCCGGGAACGAGGGGAGACACGCCGAGGGCGCCCAAACGGCTTTCCAGCCGCTCCCCGAAACGCACCACGCGCCAAAGCGCAACACCGCACACCAGAAGCGCCGCGAGCAGCAAGATGTTGAACAGAAACTGCCAGTTCGGTCGCCAGCGCCGACGACGCACACGCGTGCCGGCGCTGCGGATAGCAGACAGCCCGCGACCGAGTACGAAGCGGGCGGCACAGGCGAAGCTGCAAAATACATGGTGAAACAGAAGCTTCTGGCAGGCTGGACACAAGGCCGCGCCGCAGACAAAACAATGCCGCTTTGCAAGACGGTCGGGGTGGTTCTTGCAGTACTCTTCGCACTCACTCAACACGGTCAGGCTCTCCTCTTTCGTTAGGGAATTTTAGCACAAATCCGGCAAAAAGTCAAGCCGAAAAGGGCACACCTCCGATCATCCTGACACAAATGCCCTTCGCCCACGGGCACCGAGCCTGTATCCCGCCGGCGTCCGCAAACACGATTCGTTTCCGGAGGCGATGACCGGCCGGGAGTCGCCGTATGCGGAGGTCAAGTGTTCCGGAGCACTTTTCCCTTGACCATTTTCTGGATGTTTGTTACCTTGACCCGTGCAGGTGGGGCAATTAGGAACAGAGTTGGAGGGCACGACGGAGCTCGTTTACGGAAAAAACCCGGTGCGGGAGGCGCTGCGCACTGGACGGCGGACCAAACGCATTCTGCTCGCAGCCACGGTGAGCCGGTCGGTGGAGCAGGAGTTTCTGACGCTGGCCGCAGCGCACGGCGTGCGCATCGAACGCCTGAGCATTGCCGAGCTGACACGAATTGCTCAGACTAGCAAACACCAAGGGGTAGCTGCGGAGGTAGAACCGTTTGCCTATGCCCCCGTGGAGGACATTCTGGCAAGGGCCACCCAAAGGCAGGAGCCTCCCCTTGTGGTGCTCGTTGACGGCGTGGAGGATCCCCACAACTTGGGAGCAATTATCCGCACCGCAGAAGGGGCAGGAGCGCACGGGGTGATAATCCCCCGCGATCGCGCCGTGGGCGTAACCCCGATAGTGGAAAAGGCTGCAGCCGGTGCAGCCACCCTCCTGCCCATAGCCCGGGTTACCAACCTGGCGCGGACGATGAGTGAGTTGAAAGAAATGGGTTTGTGGCTTTGCGGCGCCACCGGGGAAGCACCGCAATCCTACACCGAGGTGGATCTCACCGGGCCCACCGGGCTGGTGCTCGGCAGCGAGGGGAGGGGACTGAGACGCCTGACGCGGGAAAGATGCGACTTTCTCATCCGCATCCCTATGCACGGGAGGATTAGTTCGCTCAACGTCTCCGTGGCCGCCGGGGTACTTCTTTTCGAAGCCCGTCGGCAGCGCCTCCTTCGCGCCACGAGCTAGCCTTCAGTCACCCGCTGCCGCCAACCCCTTGGTCGCCCTGCGCAAGGCAGCAGCCACGAGGGGCACTTCGTCGTCCCGCACCGTGCGCATGTCCAAGTAGAGTTCATCCTCCTGCACGTAGCCCACTACGGGCAGAGGCTGGCTCCGTAGCCGAGCGGCCAGTTCGTTGGCGCTGACTCCCTGGCAGCTGACCACCACTGCCCGGCTGGGAATCTGCTCCAAGGGGAGTGCTCCGCTTCCGGCTTGCGCGCTGCTGGCCGCCACCCGGGCACAGAGGCCGCTCGCCTGAGCCGCGGCCAGGAGTTCCATGAGCCGTTGCGCCCGCGCCTCCACCTCACTGACGGGTGCCGAGAGCATGCACAGGGCAGGGTTGGTTGCAAACAGTCGTTTCTCGTCAAAAAAGAGCTTGAGGGTAGCCTCCAACGCCGCGATAGTCATCTTGTCGCAGCGTAGCGCGCGCATCAACGGATTGCTCTTGATAGCTTCCACATAGCGCTTCCGCCCCACGATGATGCCCGCCTGGGGTCCGCCCAGCACTTTGTCGCCACTAAAAGTCACCACGTCCACACCCACCTTCACGCTCTCCTGGACCAGCGGCTCATAGGGGAGCCCCATGGTGCGCAGATCGATCAGGACGCCGCCTCCAAGATCGTGGATAACCGGCACGTGGTGGGCGTGCGCCATTTCCACAATCTCCGCCAAGGCCGGCTCCGCGGTGAACCCCAACACCCGGTAGTTGGACGTGTGCACCACCACAACGGCGCCGGTCCGCTCCGAAAGGGCCCTCTGATAGTCGCTCACCTTGGTCTTGTTGGTGGTGCCCACCTCCACCATGATCGTCCCGCTCTTTTCCATCACCTCCGGCATGCGGAAGGAACCGCCTATCTCCACAAGTTGGCCGCGAGAGATAACCGCCTCTTTGCCCGCCGCCAGAGTGTTCAGAGCTACCAGCACAGCAGCGGCATTGTTGTTCACCACACAGGCCGCTTCTGCACCGCTCAACCGTCGCAGCAGCCCCTCCACATGGCTAAGGCGGTCACCACGTTTGCCGCTGTACAAGTCCAGCTCCAAGTTGCAATAGTGTTCCGTCACTGCCAAGACATGCTTGCGCGCCTCCTCCGCCAATGGAGCTCGCCCCAGACCGGTATGCAACACTATGCCCGTAGCGTTGATCACCCGCCGCAGCGAGGGACTGAGCAGATCGCCAGCCCGCTTTGTTACCTCACGCAACACAAGAGAAACAACCGCCTGCCGCGAACGGAGCTTTGGCCCCTTGCCCGCCAGCAAGCGACGTCGCAACTCCGCGAGCTGGTTCACCACCTCCTCCTTTACCAGCCAGCGGGGGTAGCGCGCGCAAAGCCGTTCCCCTTGGGCAGATGACAGCACGCCGTCTACCGAAGGGAGCAAGCTCAATATTGTCTCGTCCGCCTGGGGCCGTTCGCTCTCTTTCTTCGCCTTCATCGGTCACCACTGCAGAGTCTTCATGCCTCATCCTTTGACCGAGAAATGTTACGAAAGCCACGGCGAAATATCAAGGCGTTTCTTGGCTCGGCGGTTGCTCATGCGCCCTCAGCCGACGCAGATTTCGGACGACTATGAAAAGGCCAAGAGCAAGCAAGCACAGCGGTACGAGGAGCTCTCCTGTCCAAGGCGAGTGGGCAAGTAACAGAAGCGCAGAAACGGCCAAAAGGCTGAGCGCCGGATATTGCGCCCAACGCACACGCCCGTCTCCTCTCCCCAAGAGGGCGATGGCGCCGAAGGTGAGGCCCAGTCCGGCGAAGAAAACCGCCCCCCGGTAGCGGCCAGGCAAAAGGTGTCCGCTCTTCAGCAGGGCAGTGGTCCCTATGGTGAGCAGCGTACCACCGGGGATGAGCCACCACCACTGTTGCCGGTGTCGCAGGAAGGCTGCGACGAACGCCAGTCCCGCTCCGCAGGTGGCCGCCCCCCATAACAGACGCCGCTGGGCACGGCTGAGAGGCGGCAGCAAGACCTCCAACGCTATCAGCGCGAGCACGCAGGCCACCACGAGCGCCCACCACTGCTCGTGATCGCGAGCGTAGCAAATGGCAAAGACCCCAGCAGACAGGCTTAGCATGATGCCCCACATCGCCCTCGAATCAATGGCGAGCACACCCAAGGTGGACAACAAGAGCACTAACCCAAGCAAGGTGACAAGCGCGCCCAGCAAGAGCGTCCTTTCGTTTGACCTGTTCATGGGGCTCCCTCCGCGTTTGGTGCCAACTGCGCCTGGCCGCGCTACCAGCACCAGCCTCTCTCCGCCCAGCTGTGTGCAGATGCTCCTCGGCCATCTTCGGCCACACCGACATTGAACGATTTTCGTCGACAATTGTTGCGACCAAGTCGGTCGGCTTTTGGGCCGCCGTCGATGGATCAAGAAACCGCCCCCGGGGCGTTCATCAGAAGCGGTAGCGGAGTTCGAAGGTGAGGAGAGAGCTGCGGGAGTCGTAGACCTCTTCCTTGGCGTCAAGGTCGGCGTCATAGTTTGCAAGAAGGTTCGCCTCCCAGTGGGTCGAGATCGGCCAGGTGAGAAAACACATCACGGAGGAGGCGCGCCGATCGGAAAAGAACGACAACCCGGATGCATCGCGGACGGCGTCGGCGGGATATTCCACCTTGCCCAATGAGGCGCTCGCCGAAAGGAGCATGCCCCGGGGTCCGGTAAACTCCACCGAAAGGGTAGGGCCCCGGGCCAGGTAGTCGTCGATGCTTGCAAACTGGTCATCCACGGGGGAAGCGGGCGAAGGCGTTCGCCTCTGGACCTGATACCCCAGTTCGATGGTGCCAAAGCCTGCCAGTGGCATCCGCAGACCAGGGACCCACTCCGCCAGGCGATAATCGTGAGTCGAGGAGCTGGCGTACTTGTAGTCCCGCAGCACCAATTCCACTTTGAAGACTATTTCGAGCCAGCTCAAAAGCCCTTTCCGCCACTCTGCGCGCAGTTGGGCCTCCAGGTAGTCGCTGTTGTAAAGGCTGTCGGCAAAAGGGGTGGCAAAGTCCCGGTAGCGGGCGGCGCCGTCCAGCAAGAGGCCGCGGTGAAAGAGCCGACAATTCAGCCGATGGTCCTGGTAGTCGCGCGCGTGCCAGGAAGGGTACCGACAATGCTCGTAGCCATAGCCTACGGACAGCCGCGTACCTGGAGCAGCAAGGGCAGCCAGTTCTCCGTTCAGCCGGTGGGACACAAAGCTGGCATAGAACTGATCCTCGCGGCCGTAGTGCTGCAAGGACCCAAGGTAGCTGAGCATGGCGGTTAGCTCCGGCACCAGGGCATAAGCAAGCTCGCACCGGACGTTGTTCCGCACATAGTCGGGGGAGATAGCCTCTCGGAAGGCCATTCCCTCCAGCTCCTCTTCCAATGCGACGTGGTGTCCACCGGCAAAACGGTGGCGATAGCCGGCGGCAAATCGTCCCACCTGGTAGTCGCGGCTGGAACGCAGCTCAATTGCACCGTCGAGGAGTCTGCTGCTGGGCGAGCCGTACTCCATGCCCAGGCGCAAGCCGAGCAGGGGGTTCCCCGCCCCCTCGCCGAAGGTGCTATCCTGCACTTCCCCAGGCAGGACAAATCGCTGTTCCCACGCCTCAACTCCAGCGAAAAACTCTGGGTACCACCTCGCTCGCTGCGGGCGCAGAGCGGCACGGTCATCCGGGCCGGCGACAGGGAGTTTTCCGCTGCGTTCCGCTGCCGAGTAGTCGGCAACTACGCTCAACAGGGCTTCGGCAGCAACCCAGTTCTTCTGCTCGGCTAGCTGGAGGGCCTCCTGGAGCAAGGAGCGCACCTCGGGGTCCACGCCCCCTGTGTCGCTGGTGCTCCAGTACTCTGGCACCAGGCGCTGCACCCTCATCAACGCCAATTCGAAAAGCGTCTGCGCGGCGAGCGAATCCTGGCCTTGGCTGCCAGAAGCTGCAGGATCCTGGGCCCTGCCTGGACTCCAGAATGCAGAATAGGCCAGGAAGGTCAAGGCCACAAAGACCTTCCTGGCCACACAGCACACCTGAGCCGTCAATTGCGTGTCCACCATACTCGACGGTTGGGCCACCTCGGAGCGCCGGTTAGCGGCGGGCCCAGTGCCCCTTTACCCATCTCCACCCGCGTGGTGTCTGCTGCCAATACCCCTGAACCCACACCTTCCCTTTGGGTGCCTTAACCCAACGGCCTGGGGACCAGACCCACTGCCCGTGCCACTCCCAATGCCCAGGGACCCACAGCGCGCCAACGAATGGCGCGGCCCCCACAGTCTCGACTCGCACCGCTGGGGGAGCCGTCCGCACGTACACAGCCCGGCTGGCACAACTTACGGCAAGAAACGGTACGCATGCCACCAGGCACAAGAGCAAAGCACGTCGCATAAGTTCCACCTTTCGCATCGTTCTACCAATGAGCATTCTTGGCGCATGTTCCGGCCGACCCAGCCTCACCTTGGGAGCGGAGGGGACCGGGCCGGATCCCGATCCCCTCCTGGGAGGAGCACGGCCTGGGCCTACTGGGTGAGCAGCATCTTATGCACGAACTGATGCCGCGCACCAGAGGCGGCCTGTGCTTCGAGCCTGCAGATGTACACGCCACTGGCCACCGGCGCACCGCGGTCATCGGCCCCGTCCCATAGGACGGCGTGCCTGCCAGCCGCAACCGTTCCTTTCAGCAGAGTGCGCACCGGCTGTCCCAACACATTGAAGATGGTAAGGTTCACCTCAGCAGGCTCTGGCACGTCGAATCTGATCTGCGTGGTCGGGTTGAACGGGTTGGGGAAACTGCCGACCAGCGCAAAGCTCTCCGGCAAAGGAACAGATTCGCCATCCTTGTCTGTTGCAAGGGCCAGCATCAGGTCCACGTTAGTCTGCACGCTCTTGGCGGTCAAGGAGAGGGCGACCGTTTGACTGACTGCCGGTGAGGCCCCCTCGGCGGGCACCACGCTTGCCTGCAGGGTGTAGTCACCCGAAGGGAGCTCGTCCAGCGCGAACTGCCCATCTTCCCCGCTCATTGCGCTAGCCACCAGCACGTCCCCCTGCACGGCCACAATGAGCGCCCCGAGGACCGGCTGGCCACCTTTCGCCACAATCCGCCCCGCCACCGCAAAGGGTCCGCGCGGCTGCGGCGTCAGCGCAAAGTCGATGCCGGTGATCTGCTCCCCCGCGTGCACGGTGAGCCTGGTGGCATCCGACCACGAATGAGCGTCATTGTACAACTCTGCAAGGTAGCCGGGCTTGAACGCCCACACGATGTAAATCCCCGGCCGCAATCCACTCAGCAGGTAGGACCCGGTGCTATCAGTGTGGTCGGATCGCACCTCACCAGGGATAAGGGGCGAAGCGAACACACGCACTCCGCGCAGGGGTTCACCTGTCTGCTCGTCGACAATACGTCCTTCGATCGTGGCTCCATCCGGCAGGCGCGCCGGCAGGAGAAAATCGATCCCCGCCGTCACCTCTGGGGCAGTGACCACCACCGGTGTGGCTTCGGAGCGCCTAAGAACTCCGTCGTAGTAGAGCGGCACATGCCCTTTCGCTGCCGCCTGCACCAGGTAGCTGCCAGAGGCAAGTCCCGTGATCGAGTAGGTTCCATCCTCTGCGGTGAAGGCGCTTCGCGACCAGGGGCCAGCGGTGCTCCACACCTCTACGCGCGCGCCTCCCAGTGGCTGACCCGTCAGCTGGCTTTGCACCGTACCACTGATGCTGCCGCCACGGCTCAAGGTAAAGTCGATGGCGCCCGTGGTGTCTCCACCGGCTACGGCCACAAGCGAGGCATCGCGAACAGTTGCCGCCTCTTGATACCACTCAGGGAGGTATTCGGCGGCAGCAGCCCGGACCAAATAGTTGCCTGGGGGAAGCCCGCCAATCACAAATGAACCCTGTGCGTCGGTGCGCACAGAGGATGGCTCAGCACCTGGTCCCTCTCGGTAGGCGGTGACGGCCGCCCCGGCGATAGGAGTGCCAGTACCCTCGTCAGTCACCTTCCCCGCTATCGCCCCGAGTTTCTCGAGCCGAAAGTCGATGCCTGAGGTGTGTTGATCCTCGACAACCACTACCGGCGTGGCCTCCCGCCGCTCCGCTGCGCCCTCGTACCACTGCACCGCATACCCTTGGGCACGCGCTTCGACATAGTAGGTCCCAGGACGTACAGCAAGAGTGTAGGTTCCGCTGCTGTCCGTACAAGCCACGGCAGACGCGTCGCCTTGCGGGCGGGTGGCGACAGCAAGGTGAGCACAGACCCGCGCCAGGGCGATGGGTGTTCCCGTGGCAGCATCAAGGACCACGCCCGTGATGGCGCTACTGGTGGCCAAGAAAAAGTCCACGCCCGCGGTGGTATCGGACTCTGTGACACTCACCAGGGTAGCGCTCCGCATGGTAGGTGCATCTGCAAAAAACTCCCCCTGATAGCCGGCCGCGTCTGCCTCCACCACGTACGAGCCAGCCGGCAGACCGGTGATCACATAGCTGCCACCCGCATCGGTGACCGCATGATGGCGCACCTCCGGAAGCAAGGGCAGGTAGGCCTGCACGTGCGCTCCCGATAGCGGCATGCTGTCCACCTCAGCGGCGACGATGCCAGCTATCGCCCCACCTCGCCCCAGGGCGAAATCGATGCCGCTGACGGTGTCGCCGGCAGCCACGTACACCGGTGTCGCCTCTCGCAACCACCGGGTGTCGTCATAGTACTCCGGCACATGGCCCGGAGCTTCTGCACGCAGCACATAGAAGCCAGGTGCCACAACTCTGACGAAGTAAGTCCCGTCAGCCCCAGTTGTGTCACGTGCCATCAAGGCGAGCGGCTCCAAGGCTTGCACAGTCACAATTGCCCCAACCAGAGGCGAACCGTCTGTTGCATCGGCCACTGCTCCGGCAATTGCTCCGTTGGGCGAAGGAATGACGCGCACGTGAGCGACCCCTCGCAACAGTCGCCCATCCACCACTGCCTGCGCGACAACTTCACCTGACATCGCCAGCTGGCCTGCCGTAAAGAGACCATCGGCGGTGACTGTACCCAGCCCAGGCGGCTGCACGTCCCAGCGCACTGTAGCGGGGATAATCATGACCCCGGAGCTCGTGAGCAAATAGGCCCTGAACTGCTGCGAGTCACCGGACGCCAACGCGACCTGAGCAGGTTCAATTACCAGGTGCTTGCCCTCTGCACGCCCGCCATTGATGGTCACCTCTGCACTGCCT
The DNA here is from genome assembly GCA_037445575.1 of bacterium. Lineage (GTDB taxonomy): Bacteria > Zhuqueibacterota > Zhuqueibacteria > JANLFK01 > Oleimicrobiaceae > Oleimicrobium. Next base: position 16,581 of record JBBIKH010000021.1, on the reverse strand, counting down.
CGATAGATGGTGCCCGCAAGGGCGGCGACAGCTATCACTCGTCCCGTGCCCTCGTCCGGCCCCGCAACAAAGTAGCCGTCTCTGCTTATGCTTCCCAGCGAAGCCGGCTCAACGGACCAGACGTAAGTGGCCCCGCGCACGGGCCTGCCGTGCTGGTCGAACAGCTGTGCTTCGAACTGCTGCCCCTGCCCAGGCCGCAGCGTCTTCTGCTGGGGGGTGACAACCACCTGCTGTGCGAGTGCTCCGCTTGCCCCAAGCAGCATCACGCCCACCAGCATCAGCACGAGATACCTGCCGATCCCTTTCATAGTACACTGCCCTCCTTACTAAGTCCGTCCCATCACGGCTATCACTTCACTTCTCTCGTCCATAGACCATGCCCCAGCAAACCGCGTTGTATGGCGCACGGTCGTCGTAGATGGTGCCGTTGTCAATGGCATCAATCACCAGGTGGCGGAGACCATGCCCGTGCCTGACCACCCAGGAGCCGCTGAACACACCGTCGCCGGCTACCATATCCGGATACAACCCTTCATCGTTCAGGGGGCGCCGCCCGCGCTGCCACCCACGGTCCACCCCAAAGTGCACCAGCACGGTCGTGCCAGGCTCTGGGGGATAGTGGTTGCTGTTGGTCAACGTCACATACACCTTGACGGTGTCACCTTGCGCAAAAACCGGCAGACCCTGGTGGCGATCCATCCAGTGCTCGAGAGGGTCGGTGATCACCAGAGGCTCCTGGCCCGGGGCTTCGATGGTCAGGCTCGTCACGTTGATGGTGGTTTGCTCCGAAACACCTTCGCTCAGGGTCACCGCCACCAGACACCAGTTGCGGCGAGGATTATCCGTGTACCCAACTCGGCGAAACATGGCTTTGCGAACGACGTTGGTGCGCACCGGCTTCTCGTAGACCTTGTAGGCCTCCGGCGTGGTGCTATCCGTGTCTCTGGCCACTACTACGAAGGTGCCGGAGAAGGTCTTGGTTATCGTGGCAATGGCAATCGTGTCCGGCTCGCCCGGTTCGCCGGAGAACTGGATGTCCACAGACTCCAGCTCGTACTTGCCGCGCCGCCCGTAGCGCACCGGTTCAATGTAGTCGCCGGACTTGGGCATGCCAGTAGCATCGTACTCAGGCACCTGGGCGCCTCCGTCATAAATGCCCAGCTCGTGGAAGACATCAGGGTCCGCGGTAATGAGCGCGCGAATAGCCGCCTCGTCAGCGGCCCGGTCAACCGCTTGAGTCGGGTTCTTCTCGCAACCGGACATCAGCGCTAGCAGCAATGCCAGCGTCGTCCCAAAAGCTACCGCATGTCGGCACCGCATGGTAGTTCCTCCTAAAATGGTTTTCCTCACTTCACACTGGCTAAGGGGACTATGGAATGCGCAAACCAAGGCCTTGGTGACTCCTGTCAGTTCCTATCTCCTTAGCCCTCACACTTCACCCATCTCAGCACCTGCTCGTTCACATCTTGCCGAGCAGTTCCATAGCAATTTCGATCATGGCCTTTGCCGCGATGGGCCGGCGTCTTTCCATGGCCCGCGCCGCGGCTTCCCGTAGGCCTCGCGCCTGGGCGACAATCTCAGAGCTCTCCCCGCTCGGCGAGGCCATCTGCAGCCTCCGATCCAGCTCCTCCATTCTCTGTGCGACTTCTGCCTCCCCTGCTGCGGGAGCAGCCGCCCCCAACACCGGGCTTACAAGCCTCGTGCCCGCGAGCACCCAGACCAGAGCCAGACGGTATCGACCCCGTTCAAAGGCCCCTTCTGCTTGTCGACAAAGCCGCTCTGCTTGGGCCACAAGTTCCTCCTGCTCCGGCTGGTCAGCCGCGGCCCTGTCTGCCTTGGCAATGTCGGCCCGCAAGCGCTCAATCTCCTCTTCGGCCCTCACGGCGAGGGCATCCCCCAGCGGGGCGTTCCTGCGCAGCAGGCGATAGGCCATCCCCTCCGCAAACTCCGCATTGCGCAGCGCTAAGGCAAAGTTTCCGTCAGCCAGGTTCCTCTCCGCCCGCGCGAGCAGTTCGGTGGCCTTGGCGAGCAAGATCTTTGCCTCAGGAGACGGGGAACGTTCCACATCACGAGACGCATCCTGAAGCAGATCTGCGACCCGGTGCACCTCTTCTTCCGCCTGTTGTCGCGGTGTGGCCACTTCCCCTTCAGCAATGCTGATGCAGCGCAGAAGCATGCGGATGCTTTGGTGGTAGAGTTCCCAGGCCATGGCAGTGTCACCTCGTTGCAGCGTCCGCGCGGCCAATAGGCCATGACGACGCGCCTGTTCCAAGGAACGTTTGGCCATGGGGTTGTCGGTGCGGGCAACCGCTTGCTCTGCCACCTCCAGAAGCAGCCGGTATTGCTCGCGCGCCTCCTGCACGCGGTCCTTGCCTGCACCGCCACTTCCCTTCACCAGGTCGAGTGCGCGCCTGCCAAGGTAAAGCGCTACCCGGTAATGCTCTCCCGCTGCCTGGTAGCGTTGTTGCCGAAGGGCGTCTGCAGCCCGCTCCTGCTGCTGGCGCGCCTGGGCGAGCAGCCGTTGTGCTTCCATGTTGCCACTGCCCGGGACCACTTGTTCCGCCTGCCGTAAGAGCTCCTGCAGCTGCTCCCCAAGCTGATGCACAGGGCCGCGCAGCAAGCGCGCCATGAGTTGATCCAGCACCCTTCTCGCCTCAGCGATATGAGCAGCGGCTTGCTCATGCCGGCCTCCTGCAATCTCTTCGCTGGCACGCGCGCGCAGCTGGCGAGCCTGCTCCAGCATCGCCTTCAGGGTTGGGTCATCGGAGCCGGCCAACAATTGCGCCGCTCTCTCCAACTGCCGATCCAGCTGGTTGAGCGCTGCCTGCCCACCGCGCGGACCTTGAGCAAGAGCTCCAGGCACTACGCCGGCAAGCAGCACTGCCAGCGTGAGCACTGCGAGGCTCCGCAACATTGCCATGTTCCTCTTCATCATCTGGGCTAACCTCCCTCCATTCGCACCTTTCATTCGCAATAGGCGTGCCAGCGGCCACTTCAGCAGACGGCCCCGTAAAAACAAGGTGGTAGCCTCTCTCGCGGACACCGGATAGGCTTTTCGCCATCCGGCGGTGTACCTCTGGGTACAGTCACGTGTACCTTGGCGTTCACCCATTTCCCCTTGGCAGGCAACCTTCGGGAACCGGCGCCCGGATCATCAGGTTACAATGGTAGCTCACCGCAGCATGGAGGGGGCGGCCGATTTTTCCCTTGGAAATGATACCCGCTTATGGTATATTAGCTCGGGTCAGAAATACCAAAGGTGCGACGAGGAACAAGATGAACCTCCGTGGATGGGCATTGTTTAGCCCCTGGCTGTTTGTGCTGACGGTGGGATGTAGCAGCCAGGTGGGCACCAAGAGAGTGGAGCCCGGCATGGCCGTCGGCGGTGGCCAGCCGCGGGTAGATCCCCTGGTGTCCCGTCTGGTGATTCGCGGAGCGACTGCTGAAGCCCTGGGCGATTTGACCAACGCCCTGTCTGCCTATCAGGAGGCGGCTCTGCACGCGCCCGAGTCGTTCGGCGTGCAAATGGCGCTCGGGGAAATCTACCTGCGGCTGGGGAAGGTGGAGAGCGGCCTGCTTTGCCTGAGGAAGGCTGCGGAGCTGAACCCAAGCAGCGTGGAGGTGCACGCACTTCTCGGCAATATCTACGCGGAGCAGCGCCGGCTTGATCTGGCCGAGGCGGAGTTCCGTGCCCTGTTGGAACTCGACCCCAAGGATGCTGATGCCTTAGGCAGGCTCGTGAGCCTCATGGTGGCTCAGGGCAAGAACAAGGAAGCCTTCCAGCAGGTTAAGCAGGCAGCCAAATACCTTCCCCAGGATGTAGACTATCTGATCCAGGTAGGCAACCTCTTCTATCAATCAGGCGCGTACGGGGAGGCGCGGGAGCTCTACCGCATGGCCCTGGCGGTGGACAGGCAAGCTGAGGTCCCTTACCTCGCCATGGCAGCGGCCTACAAGGCTGAAGGCGATACGACACAGGCCATCGCCTGGTACCGGAAGGCCTTGCAGGTTGACCCCACCTTTGAGGAAACAAGGGGTGAACTGCGCTCCTTGTACGCCGCCACCAAGCGCTGGGGCGAAGCGCTGGCCCTCTTCTCTGAGCTGGTCAAAGCAGACTCAAGCAACGTGGACTCCTGGCTGGACCTGGGCAGGGTGCACATAATGAAGGGCGACACCCTCACGGCGCTGCGGGTCTTTCGCGAGGCCTACGACCGTTTCCCGGACGACGAACGGACGAGCTTGTCCCTGGGCTTCGTGCAAGAAAGCCTGCGTGACACTGCCGCCGCGATAGCCACTTACCGCCACACCCTGCGGGAGCACGGTGACTTTGCCCGCGTCCGCAAGATGCTGCGCAATTTGTTGGTGGCACGCCGGCAGTGGACAGAAGCAATCCAACTCTACCAGGAAGCAAGCGCCCGCGATTCCAGCGATGTGGTGGCCGCGTTAGAAGTGGCAGAGCTTTACTTCCAGAAAGGGGATACTGCGACAGCCTTGGAGCACGTTGCGAAGCTGGCACCTCGCTTTCCCAAAGACTGGCGAGTGCCGTTCGCTGCGGGTCGGATGGAGTTTATGCGGCGTCGTTGGCAGGAGGCAGCCAAGCATTTTGAGCAGGTGATCACCCTCAACGATCGGGTGCCCCCGGCGTGGTCCCTGCTCGGGCGCTGTCACCTCCTGGTTAACCAACCTCAGCAGGCCGAGAGCGTCTTCCGCAAGGCGGTGGCCATCTTTCCTGAAGACCGGGAATTGAACTTTTTCCTCGGCTCAGTGCTCAGCCAAATGCGCAGGCCTGCGGAGGCTCTTCCTTTTGTCACCAAGGTCCTGGAGGACGACCAGGACAACGTCTCGGCCCTGCTCGTGCTGGCCGCCTGCTACTCGGAGCTGCGGCGGGACGAGGAGGCGGACTCGACCTATGCCAAGATCCTGGCCCTTGACCCGGACAATCCTACCGCATTGAACAACTACAGCTACAGCCTGGCCGAGCGCGGCATCCGCCTGGAGGAGGCCCTCCTCATGGTGGAAAAGGCACTGCAGGCAGAGCCTGCCAACGGTGCCTTTCTCGACACGATCGGCTGGGTCTACTTCAAGATGGGAGAATACCAGAAGGCGCTGGAATTCATCAGCAGGTCTGTGGAGGTCCGCCCTGGTTCTGCAGAGGTCTTGGAGCACCTGGGCGACGTCTATGAGAAGTTGGGAGAAGCAGCCAAGGCCCAGGAGTACTGGCAGAAGGCCCTGCAGTTGGATCCCACCCGCACCCACCTGGAGCAGAAGTTGAAAGGGATGAGCACCACCCGTCCATGAGCCGCTTGCTCCGCCACAATCGGGGGTGTCGCGACAAGGCGAACCTCAGGCTTTCGGGAATCCTAGTTGCGGCGGGTCTCGCCGCAGTGCTGGCGTGTGCTCCCTCAGCACGGCATGCTGCTTTCGACATTTCGCATGTAAATCTGGCCCAGCTCCAGCAGGACATTGACCGGAACGTGAGCAAGCTCAAGACCTTGAAGGGGCGGGCGCGCATCTCCTTCGAGTCGCCGTCGGCCGGCTATTCCGGCTACACCAGGGTCGCCGTGCGGCCTCCTGACTCGGCCCTCGTCAAGGTCGAAGCGCTCTTTGGTCTGGATGTCGGCTCCCTGTTCACCGACGGGCGCTCCTTCGCCGTGTACATCCCCTCGGAAAAACGTGTCTACCGGGGGAGCGTGGATCGGCTCTGCTACCTGGACCCCTTGGCCATGGCCGTAGACGGACGGATGCTCATCTTGGCTCTCACCGGCCTGTGGCCTCTGCCGCAGCAAGGCGCGAACATCAAGGGGCTGGACGGCGACGCCGTGCTCATCGAGCACCGTGAGGTTGAAAGCCTCTACCGCTACTGGGTCGAACCCAAGCGTGGGGCGGTGACGCGGGTGGAGTACGAGGACGCGCGCCTCGGCCTATTCTATCGTCTCACCTTCAGCCGTTTTGTCAAAACCTCTGGCATGATGCTGCCGCAGATGGTGACCATCGAACGCCCGGGTGCAGGGGAGCGCTTGACGCTCTTTTACGTAGAGCGCGCCGTGAATGTAGATCCCCGGACGTTGGACATTCGTCAACGGCTGCCCAGCAATGTGGAGGAGGTGCTCCTATGAGGCGGAGAGCAACAGAGTGCGCGCTCTCGGTGGTGGTGCCCCTTTACAATGAGACGGAGTCCTTGCAGCAGCTCTACCAGGAGATTGTCGCCGCTGCACAGAAAGCCGTCCCTTCCTTCGAGATCATCTTCGTCGACGACGGGTCCACGGACACCTCTCTTGAGGTGCTCCGCGGGCTTGCCGCTAAGGACCGCCGGGTAAAAGTCATCTCTTTCCGTAACAACTGCGGCAAGTCAGCAGCACTAGCGGTGGGCTTTGCTCACGCCCAGGGGCTGTCGGTGGTAACCATGGATGCCGACCTCCAGGACGATCCGGCGGAGATACCGCATCTTCTCGCCAAGTTGGACGAAGGATACGACCTGGTTTCCGGCTGGAAGAAAAAGCGCCATGACCCGTGGCGCAAGCGTTGGAGTTCCAAGTTCTTCAACCTTGTCACCTCCCTGGTAAGCGGCCTCAGGCTGCACGACTTTAACTGTGGTTTGAAGGCCTATCGCAGAGAGGTGGTGCGCAGCATTCGCGTCTACGGTCAGCTGCACCGTTTCTTGCCGGTATTGGCACACTGGCAGGGGTTCAGGGTCATGGAAGCAGTGGTGCACCATCGCCCTAGGCAGTTCGGTAAGACGAAGTTCGGCCCTTGGAGATTCCTGGCCGGCTTTTTCGACTTGCTGACTGTCATGTTTCTCATGCGCTTCAACCGACGTCCCATGCACCTTTTTGGCCTTCTGGGGCTGGTCTGCGTCGTGGCCGGAAGCACCATCACCATCTACCTGGCAGTGATGCGCCTCTTCTACTCCGTGTACTTGAGCAATCGCCCCTTGCTCTTCTTGGGCATTCTCTTGATCATCGTCGGCATCCAGTTCGTGTCCATCGGTCTTTTGGGTGAAATGATCACCGAGGCCCGCAAGGATGAGCACGTGTACCCCATCCGCCTGAAAATCGGCTGCTGAATGCGCGATAGTATCGTTGCCAGGAGCGGAGAGAGGAACAATTAACCCAGTCACGAGGACAATGACGTTCGCCTATCGCACCGATTGCCGACATTTTCGCGGCGACGTGCCATGTGCACCCCACAAAGCCCATCAGGTGCATTGTAGCTCTTGCCAGTGGTACGAGCAGACTTCTGGGCGGATCCTGGTCATCAAGTTGGGAGCTGTGGGCGATGTCATCCGTTCCACGCCGATCCTTCATCCGCTTCGCCGCGAGTATCCGCGGGCCATCATCCACTGGCTGACAAGGACCCCAGAGGTAGTCCCTGCGGTGGTTGACCGCATCCACCCCTGGCGAATGGAGGACATCCTCTACCTCCAGGCTACGGACTTTGAGCTGGTCATCAATCTGGACAAAGATCCGGAGGCCTGTGCGCTTGCTACAATCCTGCGGGCGCGCCAGAAAAGAGGCTACCTCCTGCGCGGGGGAGTTCCTGTCCCTGCCGATCAGGCGGCCGAAGGGAAATTCCTCACCGGCCTCTTTGATGATGTAGCCAAGGCAAACGTCAAGTCCTACCCGCAGGAGCTGTTCGAGATCTGCGGCTACACGTTCGCCGGCGAGAGGTACATCCTCGACGACTTTTCTTCGCGGGGGTTCCAGTGGATGATCCCCCAGCCGCGGCCGCTGGTGGGCCTTAACACCGGTTGTGGCGCCCGCTGGAAATCGCGGCTGTGGCCGGAACCGTACTGGGTGCAGTTGGCGCAAGGGTTGCGCACCAACGGTTTGGGGGTGATCCTTCTGGGCGGACCCCAAGAACACGACAAGAACCTGCGCCTGGCCGAGGCAACCGGCGCCACGTACCTGGGCCACTTTCCCCTGGCGCAGTTCATCAACTTAGTGGGCCAGACCGACCTGGTGGTGACAGCCGTGACCATGGCCTTGCATATCGCCATCGGGCTCGGCAAGCGGGTGGTGCTCTTCAACAACACCTTCAACCGCCACGAATTCGAGCTCTACGGCCTTGGTGAGATACTGGAGCCTGACTTTGACTGCGACTGCTTCTATGCGGCAGAGTGCCCGTCCAACTGCATGCAGTACCTCCTTCCTTCACGGGTTCTGGAGAGCTGTCTGCGCCAGGTGCAGGAGTTGCCCAAGGGGGGAGCCGCGGGCGCATGAAGATCGTCCTAGTCGGCACCGCTTATCCGCTCCGCGGGGGGCTCGCCCACTACAACGCCCTGCTCTATCGCGTGCTGCGCGAGCGCGGCCACCAGGTGCACGTCATCACGTTCACCCGCCAGTACCCTTCCCTCCTCTTCCCTGGGCGGACCCAGCAGGACACCGGTGAAGAAGCAATCCCGGTGAACGCCGAGCCGCTGCTGGACTCGATCAATCCACTTTCCTGGGTGCGGGTGGCGCTGCGCATCAGGCAGCATGCCCCAGACCTGGTGATTTTCAAATACTGGATGCCCTTCTTTGCGCCCTGTTTCGCCGCGGTGACGTTTCTCAGCAAGCTGCTCTGCGGCACTCGGGTGGTCTACATTTGCGACAACATCGTCCCGCACGAGAACACGCCCATCGACGCGGCCTTGACCCGCCTCGGCCTGGGCTTTGTGGACCATTTTGTGGTCATGTCTACCACGGTGCGGCAGGACCTGCTGCGCTTCGTAGCGGACGCAGATTTGCGCCAGGTCCCGCATCCGGTGTACAGCATTTTCGGCGATCCGCTGCCTAAGGAAGAGGCGCGTCGGCGCTTGGGCCTTGCCAAGGGGAACTTGATCCTTTTTTTCGGTT
>JBBIKH010000021.1:0-7737 GCA_037445575.1 bacterium | reverse complement strand
ACGTGCGCGCCTACAAGCGACTGGATGTGTTGCTCAAGGCTATGCCGCATGTGCTTCGGCAAACCCCGGCGCACCTGCTGGTGGCCGGGGAGTTCTACAGCGACAAAGAAGCATATCTGCGTCTCATCGAGTCGCTGGGCATCTCCTCCTCTGTCACTGTGGTGGATGAGTTCATCCCCAACCAGGACGTCAGGCTGTACTACTCCGCTGCCGATGTGGTGGTCTTGCCCTACCTGTCGGCCACCCAGAGCGGCATCGTCCAGATTGCCTACCACTTCGACAAACCTGTGATCACCACAGACGTCGGCGGTCTTCCGGACGAAGTGGAGGATGGCGTTACCGGATTTGTGGTACCGGCTGGCGACCCGGAGGCCTTGGCCAAGGCAATCGCATCCTATTTCCTGCGTAGACTGGAACAGCGTTTTGCCCGGCAGATCTCTCGGTACAAGCGCCGCTACTCCTGGGAGCAGCTTGCCGAGGCAATCGAGTCGTTCGAGAAGTCATGAGCGCGCCTTCTCTCCACATGCCCCCGTTGCGCAAGAAGGTGCTGGTGGTGACCTACTACTTTCCGCCCAGCGGTGGGGCTGGCGTGCAGAGGACGCTCAAATTCGTCAAATACCTCCCTGCGTACGGCTGGCAGCCGGTGGTCCTCACCGCGCGCAATGCCGATTACCCAGCCTACGATCTGACTTTGGAACGAGAGGTGCCGGCAGAGGCCCGGGTTTACCGGACACGGATCGTGGAGCCGTATCGGCTCTACCGCCGTCTTACCGGCCGCCGCGCAGATGAAGCCATGGACATTGTTTCGCTGACGCGCGATGAGCGGCAGCGGCGCTCCTTCAAGGAAAGGGTGGCAGAGGCCGTGCGCGCCTGGGTCTTCATCCCAGATGCAAGAGTAGGCTGGGTACCGTTCGCGGTACGAGGCGGGCTCTGCGTCGTACGCCAGGAGCTGGTTGCCGCCATTTACAGCTCGGCGCCTCCCTATTCCTGTCACCTCATCGGCCTCTGCCTGAAGCTTATCACCGGCTTGCCATGGGTAGCAGATTTCCGGGACTCCTGGGTAGGGTGGCTCTCGGCGGCGCAACGGCCACTGCTGCCCCGCGCGGTCGACTGCTACCTCGAACACCTGGTGCTGGCCCGTGCAGATGCTATCCTCACGGTGACGCGGGGGGTTGCCGATGATTTGGCCAGCCGCCACCCTCGCCTCCGCGACGGTCGCTGGCGGCATCTGCCGAACGGATACGATGGCGCTGACTACGAGGGGTTGACACCACTGCCCCACCCGGGGCGTCTGGTCATCACTTACACCGGCTCGCTCTACGGCCACCGCAATCCGGAGGCGTTGCTGCGCGCCGTCAAGCAGCTTGCGGCGGAAGTCCCGTCCCTGCGCCGGCACCTTGTGCTGCGCTTCGTCGGTCGTACGGGTGGCTTTGTCGAGGAGATGCTTCGCGACCCAAGCCTCCAGGGCATAGTGGAGCTCGTGCCCTACGTGCCACACACGGAAAGTCTCCGCTTTCTGCTCTCCTCAGACCTGCTGCTGCTCATCATCGACGACGCGCCGGCAAACAAAGGGATCGTCACCGGCAAGCTGTATGAGTATCTGGGGGCGCGCAAGCCAATTCTCGCTCTTGCGCCTGAGGGCGAGGCAGCCTCGCTTATCCGCAGCCTGGGCGCGGGCTTCGTGGTGCCACCTCATGACGAACATCGCATCGCCTGTGCCCTCAAGGAGATCTATGAGTCCTGGCAGGCGGGCACCCTCCGCCTCAGTGCCGTCGACAGTGCCCGCGCGGCAGCCTTCGACCGCCGCGTGCTTACCAAGCAACTGGCGGCGGTCCTGGACGAGGCAGCGACCAAGACCCGCCGGCCAACAGTGACGAAAGGACAAACTCTATGAAGGTGGTGTTCCGCGAGCGCTTCGTAGAGCGCTACTGTCGTGGGAAGACCGTTCTCGACCTTGGGAGCGTCAGCAGCGAAACCTACCGCCAGGAGATGCGCCACGACAGGTGGCTATTCGCCAGAATTGACCGCCAAGCAGCAAAGGCCGTCGGGGTGGATATTCTTGCCGGTCCTATCGCAGAACTACGCCAGGAAGGGTACGATATCCGCTACCACGACATTGAGCAGTTGCATTCCTTCGTAGCGGAAGAGAGCTATAACCTCATTGTGGCTGGAGAAGTCATTGAGCACCTCACGAACATGCACGCCTTTCTCACCGGCGTGCGCCAGCAGATGAGTAATCGGACTGAACTCCTTATCACGACCCCCAACCCCTTCGGATTCATCCGCTTTCTTGATGCTGTGCGGCGGCGGGAGCGCTGCCGACCGGATCACGTTGCATGGTATTCGGGGCAAACCCTCTCCCACCTTCTTGCGCGACACGGTCTCAAGGTGCGCTCGCAACTCTTTTACTGCTTCCTGAGCAGGTTCAAGCGCTCAGTGCCTCTTTCTTACCTTCGCCGAGGAGTGTCAATGCTCTTTCCCTTTCTCGCCGACGGACTAATTGTTATCGCGGTGAGGGACGATGCGCCGGACCTTCCCGCCTGATTGGCCTCAGACCAAAGCAGGGGGACTGAGACTGCTCTTCCTGGGCGATCCGGCCGCAGTCCACGTGCAGCGCTGGGTCCGCTATTTCGCGGCGGCAGGACACTACGTCGCACTCTTGCCCTATCCGGCCCCTCATTCTTACGTCTCGGCCAACTCCTTCCCTGGCGTGCACCTTTACCCGGCAGGTGAGGGCCCCTTGCGCCTGTTAAACAAGGCCACCCCCGGTTTGGTTGACAAATGGCTGATCGCCGACAATGTCCTGCGCGTTCGTCAACTGGCCCGGGCAGGGCGCATCGACATCCTCCACGCGCACTACCTGTCCGGGAACGGCTGGATCGGGGGGTTGAGTGGCTTTCACCCCTTTGTGGCGACCGCGTGGGGCTCGGACATCAACGTCGATCCTGGCCGCTCGTTGATCTATTGCGTGCTGACCAAACTTGCCGTCCGCCGCGCGGACCTGCTGACGGCCAACTCTGAAGACTTGTGCGGGAAGCTGATCAAGATGGGCGCCGCCCCCCACAAAGTGCACCTCATTCAGGCTGGACTGGAGCTGGACCGCTTTCCGTTCAAGCGAGGGGAGGACGCGCTGCGACAGGGCTTGGGCTTGGGAACGCGACCGGTCGTGCTCAGCACGCGCATGCTGGGCAGGGTGTACAATCTCGACACCGTCATTGCTGCCATACCTAAGGTGCGACGGGTGGTGCCTGATGTGGCATTTGTCTTCGCCTACCGTGGTACGCCGGAACAGGAGCGGACCTTGCGCCAGTGGGTTGAGGCAGAAGGCGTGCAGGAGTCGGTTATCCTGCTGGGACCCGTGGACAACGAGCACATTGCCCGCCTCTACCACCTGGCCGAGGTGTTTGTTTCCGTGCCTTCGTCCGAAGGCATGCCGGGTTCACTGACCGAGGCCATGGCCTGTGGGGCAGTACCCGTGCTCAGCGAGCTGCCCTACGTGCGCGAGTGGGTGCGCCACGGTCACAATGGACTGGTGGTGCCAGTGCGTGACCCGGAGGCGTTGGCCGAGGCTATCATCTGGCTTTTGCGTCACCCGCGCGAGCGGGCCATCATGGCGCAGAGGAACCGCATCCTTGTGGAACAGCGCGCGGATCACCGCGTCTGGATGGGGCGGGTCGAAAGCCTCTACCGGGCGCTGCTCTCACGCCAGGTGCCCAGCAGTGAGGCAATGGCGCTGCGGCAGAAACCAGGATGACAGGCAACGAGGCAATATGCACGTGTTTCCAGAAGACATTGATTACCAGCAGCTGGGCCTGGAGGTGGGCGTGGAGATTCACCAGCAGCTCCTCACCGAACGCAAACTTTTTTGCCGTTGCCCTGCCGGTCGCTACTCAAGCACGCACAAGGCTGAGGTGCTCAGGCACATGCGCCCAACCCTTTCGGAGATGGGCACCTACGACGGCACGGCGTTGATGGAGTTCAAGACCAAGAAGAACGTCGTGTACCTGCTTGACCCCGAGTCGGTGTGCACCTACGAGATTGATGACACTCCGCCTTTTCTAGTCAACCAGGAGGCTCTGGACATAGCTTTGCAGATTGCGCTGGCTTTGGGGTGCAAGATAATTGACGAGGTGCACGTCACGCGCAAGCAGTATCTTGACGGCAGTATCCCCACAGGGTTCCAGCGCACCATGGTGGTGGGTATCGATGGCGCAATCCCTTACAAGGGTCGCACCATCAGGATCCTGCAGCTGAACCTGGAAGAGGACGCCTGCCGGGAGGTGAGCGACATTGGCCACACCATCACCTTTCGCACCGATCGCCTGGGGATGCCACTGGCCGAAATCATTACCGGCGCGGACATGCACACTCCTACGGAGGCGGCAGAGGTGATCCGCCTCATCAGTCGGGTGGTGCGAGCAACAGGCAAGGTGCGGCGCGGCTTGGGCACCGTGCGCCAGGACGTCAACGTAAGCATCGCCGGTGGTACCCGCTGCGAGATCAAAGGCGTGCCGAGGATCGGCCTCATCCCGGCACTGGTACACTATGAGGCCATCCGCCAGAAGCAGCTGCTGGAACTGCGCGACGCACTGCGCCACCGCGGCCTTTTTGCTGCCTCGCTCCGCTACGAGATCCACAAACTCACCGACCTGTTCACGGACTCGGCGTTCGCTCCTTTTCGCGAGGCGGTGCAGCGGGGAGAGACGCTGCGCGGCATCAAGCTCGTCGGCCTGCGCGGCCTCCTGAACCATCCCGTGGGGGCCGGCCGCACATTTGCTGACGAGTTGGCAGGCAGAGTGAGGGTTATCGCCTGCCTGGACCAGTCCCCTATTCTTGTGCACACCGATTCGTTCCCTCACTACCCTGGCTGGGAGACAGAGCTTGCAGCGGTGCGCGAACGCTTTCATATGTCGGTGCAGGACGTGGTTTGCATCGTCCACGGCAGCGATGCAGATACCAACACCGCCGTGGACGAGATTCGCGCCCGCGTGGTGGAGGCCACAGAGGGCGTCCCCAACGAAACAAGGCAGGCGCTGCCGGGCGGGGCTACGGACTTTGAACGAATCCTTCCCGGCCCTGATCGGATGTACCCGGACACCGACCATCCACCTACGAGGATCACGGCGGAGCGTTTGGCCCGCCTCCAGATGCTGGTGCCGGAACAGCCCTGGCTGCGTTCGGCCCGCTACCAGCGCTGGGGGCTGTCTGCCACTCTGGCGGAGCAAATTGGCGATGGACCCTACGCCGCCCTTTTTGAGAGGGCAGTGCAGGAGAGTTCCCTGCCACCGCGAACGATCGCAGCAGTCCTAGTCGCACTTGTACCAGCACTGACGCGCCGTGGGGTGCCGCTGGGGCCAATTCTCAACGAGCATTTCGTAGAACTGGCCAGACGCGCTGGCCGGGCGAAGCTCAATGCCCAGCAGATCGGCGCAGCGTTGAAGGAGTTGGCTGCATCTCCGGCTGCCTCAGTGCAAGAGGTGCTGGCCAGGGTTGAACAGAAGCGCGACCGCCGCCTTCTCCGCACCGTGGTCGCCCAGGTGGTGCGCGAACACCAGGCCCTGCTTGCCGACTCCAAGGTCGCCGAGGCAAAGAAGCTACGCTACCTGATGGGCCAGGTCCGGAGGCAAGCCGCCAACGCGTTCGATGGCCGTGCAGCACACGCCTTGTTGGCGCGAGCAGTATCTACACCGGGAAGATAAAAAGAGACGATATCGCCCTCAAGTAGGCTTTGCGCGCAGCTCCGTTGAGCAAAGACCACGGCAGTCTTTTGGTCGAAGGGACGTTTCTTGTATGGACGAAAACACCCTGATAGCCCTCATTGCCGAAGAGTTGCACCTGACCTGGCGTCAGGTAAAGAGCACAGTTGACTTGCTCGATGCCGGCAACACCGTACCCTTCATCGCCCGCTACCGCAAGGAACTGACGGGCAGCCTGGACGAAGTAGCCATTCGCGCCATCCAGACCAGGATTGGTTACCTTCGCACCCTGGAGCAGCGGAAGGCAGCAGTACTGCGCAGCATCCAGGAGCAGGGGAAGCTAACCCCTGAGCTTGAGGCGCGCATCCGCGCCGCCACAAAGCTGCAGGAAGTCGAGGACCTCTACCTACCCTATCGCCCGAAAAAGCGCACGCGGGCCACGGTCGCAAAGGAGCAGGGGCTGGAGCCATTGGCGCAGGCAATCCTCGCGCAGGAGGCTGTGAGTGGCAGTCGCCTGGAGCTGGCAGCTGCCTACCTGTGCCCGGAAAAGGGCATCGTGAGTGCCGAGGACGCGCTCCGCGGCGCTCGCAACATCGTGGCCGAGATCATTTCCGACGATGCCGAGGTTCGCCAGATGCTGCGACAAGCCACCTGGCACAAGGGCATGCTGCGGACTGCCGCCAAGGATCCCAACGCCGTCGGAGTCTACCAAATGTACGCCGACCGCGCCGAGCCGGTGCGCACCATTCCACCGCATCGCATCCTGGCCATCAATAGGGGCGAGCGCGAAGGGGTGTTGCGCGTGGCTATCGAGATCGAGGAGGGACCGCTGGTCGCTGCCATTGCCGAGCGCTATGCGACCAATGCCGCCTGTCCCTTTGCGCCGGACCTCGCCGCCGCCATCGAGGACTCTTACCGCCGCCTTCTGGCACCCGCCATTGAGCGCGACCTCCGGGCACAGCTCACCGAACGCGCCGAAGACAAGGCAATCCGCACCTTTGCCGAAAACCTCCGCCACCTCCTGATGGCCCCGCCGGTGCGCGGCAAGGTGATCATGGGCATCGACCCCGGCTATCGCACCGGATGCAAGGTAGCCGTGATCGACCCCACCGGCAAGTATCTGGAGGGCCAGACCATCTACCCCCACGAGCCCCAGCGTTTGTGGAACGAAGCCAAACAGGTGCTGCTGGAATTGATCGATGACTACGAGGTGGACATTGTGGCGATTGGGAACGGCACTGCCAGCCGCGAGACGGAGCTACTGGTGAGCGAGACGATAGCCGAGGCAGAGCGCCAGGTGGTTTATGCCATTGTCGACGAGGCTGGGGCTTCTGTCTACAGCGCCTCGCCACTGGCGCGCGAGGAGCTGCCCGAACTGGACGCCTCTATGCGCGGCACGGTCTCCATCGCGCGGCGGCTCATGGACCCGCTGGCGGAGCTGGTGAAAATCGACCCAAAGTCCATTGGCGTCGGCATGTACCAGCACGATGTCGACCAGGGGCGCCTGGGCGAGACGCTGGATTGGGTAGTGCAGTCATGTGTCAACCGCGTGGGCGTGGACGTCAACGCCGCCTCGCCAGCACTGTTGCGCTACGTGGCCGGCATCAACCGCAGGGTAGCCGAGGCCATTGTGGCCCATCGCGAGGCACACGGTCCTTTTCGGTCCCGAGAAGAACTCAAGCAGGTCAAGGGGCTCGGCGAAAACACCTTCCTCCAGGCAGCAGGCTTTCTCCGCATCCCCGGCGGGGACAATTTCTTGGACGCCACCGCCGTCCACCCGGAGTCCTGCCAGGCTGCCGAGAAGCTGTTGAAGCACCTGTACCTCTCCATCGAAGACGTGCAACGGTGCGGGCAAATCGTGCGACGGCGAATCCAGGAGCGTGGGCTTTCCACGGAGCAGCTGGCGGCGCTTTGCGGCTGTGGCCCCGAAACGCTGGCCGACATCGTGGATAGCCTCGAGCGGCCAGGCAGGGATCCGCGCGAGGAGATGCCGCCCCCACTGTTCCTCCGCGACGAGTTGAAATTCGAAGACCTTAGGCCC
>JBBIKH010000020.1:0-26001 GCA_037445575.1 bacterium | reverse complement strand
GCCAAGGCTTGCGGCGAGCTGGGCATACGCGACGTGTCGGTAAGCTGGATGCAGGTTTACCGCAAAGTCGCCAACCGGCTGCGGCGCGTGGGAGTGGAGCCGGAAGAACCGAGCCGTGAGCTGTGGGAGCAGGAGGCACAGCAGGTGCAGGAGGTAGCGGCCAGGCACGGACTACGTGTTCATGGCTGCTGTGTTCCAGGTTGGCCGCGCTCCAGCTGCATCGACGGCCATCTGCTGACGAGGCTCCACCCGCGGGGGCTGGCATGTTCTACCATCCGCGCCAAGGGGCAGCGTCCCCTGTGCGGCTGCACCGAGAGTGTGGATATCGGCTGGTACAAGCCCTGCGTGGGGGGCTGTCTGTACTGCTACGCCAATCCCAAGGTGGATGTGGTGGCAAAGGGTGCCCTGTCGGCGCTCGGTCTCTGAACTCGAACGGCGGCTACTGCCTGTCTTGGCCCGCCGCTGCTTGGAGTTTCACCCACTTGCTCAGCCTGCTCGGTCCGGCTGCCCCGGTTTCCAGCACATAGACTACTTGGCCGGTGGCACACAGGGCCACATTCTTGGGCGCACGCAGTGGCGGCGAGCCGCCGCGGAGAAGGCCCACCACCACACCATCGGGACCGACAACTGTCACCCGTCCGGCTGGCATGTGGGCAGTAAAGACCGTTCCGTGGTGGTCGGTGTGCACGCCCCCTTTGCCGATCTCGCGCACAGGCAACGGGGTATATGGCTCGTACCGGGCGCAGGTGCCGTTCAGCTGGCCGCGCCACCGCCGTACCGTGCCTTCTGACTCGCTGGCGACATAGACTTCGCTTCCATCAGGCGAAACTGCCAGGCCATTCCCAACAAGGTCTTCCCCAAAGGGACTCCCTTGCACCTCTTCCCAGGAAGCAGTGTACACGTGCCAGCGGGTGCGCCCGCTTTCCAACACGAACGCGCGATCAAAGCGGTCAAAGTCGATGCTCCCGACCGCAAAGGGCAGTTCTACGCCCGATAAAGCGCTGCCGTCCGCCTGGAAGCGCAAGATGAGGCCGGGCGAAGTGGCGCAACCCACGTGGACTATGCCTTGGCTGTTCACGGCTACGGACGTGGGACTCCGAAAAGGAGCGGGCTGACCAGCGGGCGTGAGACCAAGCTGAATGGGTGAGAACTGGGCTTGGCCCCCGTCTGGGGTGAGCACGTGCGCGCAGCGGTCGTCCAATGAGGTGACCCATATCTGGTCCGAAGAGTCCACCGCCACGGCAGTGGCATTCCAGATCAGGGGACCCAACTCGCCCTGACAGACAAACAAGGGGCGGCTAAAGTCGACCACGACGCTGGTGAGCGGACTGTAGCCGAGGTTGCGCCTCTTGGGGTCAGCATTGTCTCTGGCAAAGACGCGCATCTGTACCTCGGTGGCGGCAGGCTGACCAGGAAGCTCGCCTTCTGTTACGTACCAGCCTTCGTGCGAGGGGAGCGCAGACATCTGCAGCTCATGCTTGTCCTCGCCGTGGCCGACGATGCTCCACACCAGGTGCACGCCCTGCCCGTCGGAGCCGGTGTCGTCGTCGTAAACGCCGCTGGGGTCGCTGATGTGGCACATCACCTTGAACGGTTCGCCCTCGCGGACCACGGCAGGGGCTGTGAGGAGGGTGGAAACCAGAGGACCTTGCACGTCTTCAGGGCTGATCTTCCAGGCGAAGGTCGGAAGCGGCGCCGGGTCCGATTGCACGGCAAGCAAGTGGGGTAAAGCGCGCGCGTCCACGGTGTGCTGCGGAAAAAGGCTTCGGTAGGAGAAGAGGGCGAAACCTGGAGCGCCCAGACGCCGGGCAATGTCCACCTGGGCGCGCCAGTTGACGGTGGCGTCAATGCCTGGGCAGATGAATCTCCCCTTGCTATCCCCCAGATGTTCCGCAGCAAGCCGGCGGAACAGAGTGGTGTCGGCCGTGTAGATCATGGGAAAAACAATGTCGACTAGCCCCAATGCCAGCCAGCGGTGGCTGTCTTGGAAGAAAAGTTGTCTGCCATTGCTGATGTCCGCAATCACTGCGCTGGAGACGATCACATGGGGACACCTGGCCTGGACCGCCCCGTGGAGCGTCGCCAACAGGCGGGTCAAGGCGCTGCGTCGCCACTCATCCCACGCCTCCGGTGCCTCGGCGGGGGAGCGGCCGTTGTTATGCAGGCGAAAGTGGACAACGGAGGGCGCGTCGTAGGAGAAGCCAGGTCCAGGATAGCGGAAGTAGTCAAGATGAATGCCGTCGACCTTGTACCGCTCAAGAAGCTCAAGGAACAAACCCTGCAGGTACCCTGGCACCTCCGGGTGCGTGGGCGATAGCCAGACATAATGGCTGTTGAGGCGCTGCACCGCCCCATCGGGGTCGACCATGAACCAGTCGCGGTGCCTATTCCACAACTGCCGGGCATCAGCAGGTGGATTGGTGCCCCGCCAGCCCGGGTACACGTTCACCCACGCATGCAGGGCAATGCCCCGTGCGTGGGCCTCATCGATGGCGGTCTGCAACGGGTCCCAGCCTGGGTCCGTTCCCCCGAATTCCTCTGCCCAGGGCTCGAGTTCCGAGCGATAGACTACCGTGCCGTTTCCCCGCACCTGAAAAAGCAAGGTGTTGAAGTGGTACTGTACCGCATTGCGGACGATAGCACGGATGTCTTCAGGAGTGCGATAGTCCCAACGGGTGACCCACAAGGCGCGCAACTCGCCGCCGTTGAGAGAAGTGGCCCACAGTGCCAATGTACAGGAGCTTGTCACCGTGAGCCACCTCGGGAGGGCGTTCTTCAGTCGCCATAGGCCCATCAACACAACCTCCACCTTGACGGGGAACCGAATCTCTTGCTTCCTCGCTACCCTGCAACTGGGCGAACTTGTCGAGGGGTGAATTTAGCAAAAGAAACCACATTTGCAAGGCGTTTGTGGTGAGCAAAGATCGTCGCGGATGAAGAATCGCTTGGCAAGCGCAGGAGACATTGCTATATTTGAGCCAGAGGCTGACATTGCCTCGCCAATGCGCGAGAAGCGCGTTGTGGCTGTTTACTTGGCAGAGGAGGACCACCCATGACAATGCGCGAGCAGATCCGTGCGGTCAAGGCACGGCACGAGAAGGCGTTGCTGCGCAAGCGGAATGTGGTGGGCGTGGGAATTGGCTACAAAGAAGTGGGCGGACGGAGGACGGACCAGCTCAGTCTGGTGGTGCTGGTGGAAAAGAAGGTGCCAGAGGCGGAGCTCGCACCCAAGGACCTGGTACAAAAGGAACTGGACGGGGTGGTGACAGACGTGAAGGAAGTGGGCAAGATCGTGGCCCACAAGGCGCGCACTGACCGCTGGCGGCCGGCTCCCCCAGGGGTGAGCATCGGCCACTATGCCATCACGGCGGGGACCTTCGGCGCCGTGGTAGCGGATACGGTCACGGGTGAGAAGCTTATCTTGTCCAACAATCACGTGCTGGCCAACTCTAACGACGCACGGGCTGGAGACGCTATTCTGCAGCCAGGGCCGGCTGACGGTGGCCAACTGCCCCAGGACCGTATTGCTGAGCTGGTGCGTTTTGTTCCCATCGCTTTCGAGGGTGGCGATGGAGGCAACGGGGGGTGCCAGGTTGCGCGTGCCGTTGCTGCCCTGCTCAACATCCCCGCTGCGCTGGTGGGCTCCCGCCAGAGGTTGCGTCCGGTGCCCTTGGCCGTAGCCAACCAGGTGGACGCGGCGGTCGCGCGGCCGGTGAGCAGCGATATCATCACCGAGGAGATCCTGGAGCTTGGGCTGGTCAGCGGCACGACCGACGCGGAGGTGGGAATGGCCGTGGCCAAGAGCGGCCGCACCACCGGCGTGACCAGCGGCATCGTCGACGTGGTTGAGGCGACAGCTCAGGTGAGCTACGGCGGTGGCCGGACCGCGACCTTTGAGAATCAGGTTCTCACCGGCAGCATGTCCAGCCCAGGCGATTCGGGTTCGCTACTCGTGGAGGCGGAAACTAGGCGCGCAGTGGGGCTCCTTTTTGCCGGCTCGGATCGCGTGACGGTCTACAATCCCATTGCCGCGGTGATGGCCCAGCTGAACATCAGGTTTGTGTAGGTGGCGTGTGTGCGCCGCGGAGTGCGCGGACGGCCGCCGGGCTTGATTGTGAGCTGAGCCGCGCCGTAGGGGGCAGATCGCCGTCTGGTGTGCCCCAGTCCTGGTTCCGTGCAGTTTGCAAGCGGCATCGGGCTAGTCGGCGAGACCTGCTCCCGCACGGGCGACGGTCCGCAGGAGGTAGGCCCGAGTTTGGTTGACCCGAAAACACAGCAGGCGCCCTAAGCTCTAAGGGCGCCTGCTGCAACGGACGCTGTGCACGTGCTACTTGAGAAGCGTGGCCTTACGCAGGCCGCTGAAAGGACCTGCCTCGAGTCTGTAGAAATAGACGCCGCTTGGAAGCGTGCTGGCGTCGAAGGTCACGGTGTGACGGCCGGCATCGAGGCTCCCCTGCGCTATCGTAGCCACTTCCCTTCCTAGGCTGTCGAAGACACGCAGAGTCACCACGCACCTCGTCTTGAGGGTGAAAGGAATGGTCGTGGACGGATTGAACGGGTTGGGAAAGTTCTGGCCCAGTCCAAACTCCACAGGTCCACCCCCCGCCTGGGGAGCCACCCCAGTCGGGATTAGGTTCGTCGGTATGAAAAGAAAGCCGCTCCGCACCGTGTAGGCGCCCTGGCCCACCAGGGCGGTGGTCGGCTGGCCAACGATCACTGTGGCGCAGTAGGTGCCGCCAGATGTGATTGCGCCACCGTTGGATAGAGTGCTGTACGGCACGCGATACTGCGCGACGCAGGGAACCAGCAGACCGCCTACGAGGAGCAGGCCAGTTGTCAGTAGTTTCATTGCTTTGCCCTCCATCACGTCAAGGCTCGAGTCGCCTTGTTACCACACGCTGAGCGCAGCGCGCTTCCAGCCGGCAGTCGTCTTGACGTAGATGTAGTCGTTGTCCCAGGCAATGTCGCCGACGTTCCCGTTGGGGTCTGTAGTGCCGGTCGGGGTGTAAGAGGTGCGCAAACGCAGCTGGTTGAACCCAGTAGCTGCATTCACGTCCACCCGTGCCGTGGGGGCTTCGGTGCCGAATCCAAACAGCCCGACCTTGCTGACTAACAGGTGGGCCGTGTTGCGCCAGTGGGCTGGGTCGGTGCCGTAGCGCAGGCGCAAGTTGCCGTCCCCAAGCGCGTTGGACTGCCGGTCGATGGACCACGTGTCCACAAAGGTGCCGTTGTCGACTTCGCCCAAGGCAAGGCCTGAGCCGCCCGTGCTCTGCCGTCCGCTGAAGATATTGAGCGCGGTGGTCTCCCCTTCGATCACCAGACCCCGCCGCGGTACGTGAGAGCCGGTGACGCCAATGCTTTCCGACCGCACGTGCAGCTTGCCCTTCGGCGTGTCGGTGCCGATGCCCACGCGGTTACGCACATCGTCGTAAAAGATGTCCGCACCGCCGGCGATGCCGCCGTTGTTGTACACGACCTGGCCGTCATTGCCACCGATGGGGCCAGGAGGGCCTTGCGGACCGGCAGGACCCTGTGGACCAGCGGGCCCTTGTGGACCGGCAGGACCCTGTGGACCAGCAGGCCCTTGCGGTCCAGGAGGCCCCTGCTCGCCAGGATCGCCTTTGTCGCCTTTCGGTCCAGGTGGGCCCATCTCACCGGGATCGCCCTTGTCTCCCTTGTCGCCTTTTGGTCCTGCTGGACCTGGAGGCCCTTGTGGACCCATTTCACCAGGGTCGCCCTTAGGCCCCTGGGGTCCAGGCGGCCCCTGGATTCCCTGCGGACCCGGCTCGCCTCGCTCTCCTTTCTCGCCTTGTGGCCCAGGAGGCCCTTGCGGTCCCTCGGGTCCTTGCGGTCCAGGCGGGCCCTGCAGCGCCACCTCGCGCACCGTCTTGGTCAACAGATGGCCGTCGGCCCCGTGGATAAGGAGCTTTGTGCTCGGCTCCACCGTCCCCGCGTCGCGCGCCACGCGAACGATCATGTCCCCGGCGACCTCCAACGAAGCGCCGGGGGAGGATACCCCGATGCCCACAGACCCGCTGGCAGGGAAGACGTTGGCTGTGCCATACACGCCCCGCGCCGCAAAAGCGTAGGGAGAGGAGGTCAGTGCCACCCTGGGCATCATTTCAGGCTCAGTGCCTACGGCAATGCCCAGCCAGTACTGCCGGTCGAAGGGGAGGGCCAAGGGGATAATCGCCCCCAAGGTTACGTTCATTACGCCGCTGCGCACCTCCACCGGCTGCGTCTCGGTCCATAGTGCGGTGCCGCCGCTGGGCACATCGTAGATTCGGAAGGTGAGGGCGTATGTGCCGTCAGGGACAGGAGTGCCGCTTGCATCGGTGAGCATTCCCTGGTAGCTCATCGTCTGGGGTATTTGCGCCAGTCCCAGGGATGCCATCATCAGTGCCGCGATGATAAGCAATGCCCGCTTCATGACGTGTCCCTCCTCTGCTAGGGTTGCCTGTGCGCCAGAAGCGCCCTTGGGGCAACATAGAGCAGCCCTCACCGCCGTCCGCAGCTGAGGGTGCGCTCAGCCCCCACCCGCCATACCCTGCTGAGGCAGCCAGGCGGTACCGGCACCCTGGGGATGCAGTTGCCGCCCGGCAATCCTTCCATCTCAGCTGTGCCCATCGCTTCCGGCCGTACAGGGCCAATCGAATTGTGCTGCCACCCCAAATATACCCACAACCCAGAGTTCTATCAAGGGTTATTTTGCTGATGTGCAGGGTGTTCTGCCGTGCTTTTGTCGGAAAGTAGGACAGTTTCTCCCCATTCCTCTCAAGAGGCGAGGAAAGGTAACTCGCGCCTCAGAAATGTACCAGGCGAGCAAAGTCCTTGTGGTGCCGTCTCATTCCTGCGGCGATGCAGTCGGGGAGAGGCGGGACAGCAATAGCCCGACGGCCAACGTGGTGAGCACCCCGACCAGAGTGTACCAAGTCCACGCCACCAGTTTCAGGGATATGACCGTGACCATCACCAGAATACCCGCTACGAACGCGGCGAGGGCGTCCTCTTGTGTGCACCTCCGCGACAGGGTGCCGAGCAGGAAGGTGCCGAGCAGCCCGCCGTAGGTGAATGAGGCGATGCTCAGAGCTGTCTCCACGACGGCGCGGGTGGAGGTCATGAACAGCAGAGCTGAGCAGAGCAAGAGCACCGCAGCACCGGCAGTGGCCAGGCGAGCCCGACGGATCTCCGGTGAAACGCCCCCCTGTGTGCTGCCTCCGGGTCGCCAGAGGTCAAAGACCACCGAAGAGGCCATGGAGCTCATCGACCCGGCCAGGGTAGAGAGGGCTGCAGCAAACAGCCCGGCGACGACTAATCCAGCCAAACCGCTTGGTAGACCGTGGATGATGAAGTACGGAAAGACCTCGTCCGAGCGCGTGAGGCCCAGGGCAGCAAGTGGAGCCCCGGCAAAGTGCGCGTACAGCAGCACACCCACCAGGAGGAAGATGGCAAATTGCCCGATGATCAGCAGTCCGGTGCCACCAGTGCCTTGCGCGCGTCGGCAAGCGTTCTGGTGGTCAAGAGGCGCTGCACGATGAGCTGGTCTGTCCCATGCGAGGCCATGGAGAGTAGCGCCCCGCCTATTAGTCCCGCGGGCAAGGAGTAGGGCTTTTGCAGGAACGCGCCGCCCATGCCAAGGTCGAGCACTTGCAACTTACCTTGGGCCAGGAGGTTGGCAAACGTTGCCGCTACGCCAGCCTGGCTCTGGGCAAGGATGATGGCCGCGCTGGCCAAAGCTCCGCCCAAATAGATGAACATCTGCACCGCATCGATCCAAATCACACTACGCACCCCCCCGGCAAAGGTGTAGGCAAAGGCCACCGCTGCCAGAATGAGGATTGCTACCGGGTAGTCAACATTGAGGATGAACTTGAGCGGGATGGCGGTGGCGAACAGGCGCACACCGTCCGCGGCCAGCCGCGTGAACAAAAAGACCAGGGAGGCAAAGCGCCGCATCTTAGCGCCGAAACGCCGCTCCAGGAACGCATACGCGGTGGTCACCTCGCCCCGCGCGTATGCCGGAAGCAAAATCAGGCTGACGGCAATGCGCCCCAGTAGGTAGCCGAAGGTCACCTGCAGAAACGACATGTTGGTCAGATACGCCAACCCGGGAATGCTGATGAAGGTGAGGGTGCTGGTTTCGGCTGCTACGACCGAAAAGCAGACCGCCGGCCAGGGGAGGTTGCGGCTTCCGAGAAAATAATCGCGGGCATCCCGCTGCTTCCGCGCGAGACCGATGCCCAGAATCGTGACGAATCCCAAGTAGAGCAGCAGCAACAGATAGTCGATAGCCGTAAAGCCCATGTACCGTCCCTTCCCATTCCTTCGCTCGCGGTGCCACGTCGCTCAAAGTTAGCAAAAAGGAGCAGAATTGCAAGCGAAAAAGGCTACGGTCGGATTATGCGCTGCGCCGAGCAGGTGGACAAGCCAGCTCTGTGCCCCCTCGTCGAGTGCCTGCCAAGAGCCTGTGCCCGCGATCCGGGTCTCTGAAGCCCATCAGGATTAACAGGGGGAGTTGGCGAAACGGTACCCTGCACGCAGGTGGAACTCCAAAGGGAACTTTCTGCGGCTAGGCCAGAGGAGTTGCCCAGTGAGGACAGGAATGGATGCGCTCCCAAAGGATGGCTCGCAACTTTTCATAGCAGGCAAAGAAGTAGTCCACCGCGGCGCGGACTTTTCCTGCGTAGGGATGCTGCTCTTGGCCTGGTTCACCGCAGCTACTCCCGCGTCGTTGGCCTCTTGTCAGTGGCCGTTGCGAGGAGGAGACCGGCGGCTTGGCCGTGGACCTCCTTCTAGGCAAAGGCCTTTGCTCCTTCTGTGGCGGCCAGGTCGACGGCGATGCCCCGGTGCGTAAGAAAGTCAGCGCGACCCGAAGGGCCCACAGAAGCGTTCTCTTCCGTGGGCAGGGGATGAAGGGGTATCAATCTTGGCCGTGGCCGGAGTGTCTTTTTCCGGCTTGCTTCAGGCCGCCGGCGCACAAGTGCCCTGGCCCCTGCGCCGTTGGGGCATGGCGTAATGACAGCCACCACCGCGGACCCGTCTGGCTCGGCGCACCTCTCGAAAGCGGAGGAAGTACTGCCTTGGCGGCCAGGTCATGCGGTCGGCCCGGATAGGTTCCGTCTCCCCCTGGCAAGCGAGGGCAGACTCATGTTGTGGCCCAGGCCTGACTACAATACCCCAAAGCGTCAAGGTCGCGGACGGGGCTGCCAACGGCGTCAATGGCCTGCCTTGCTTAGCGGTGGGTTGCGCTTGCCTGGCGCCAGTCATAGCATCGCCGTGGCGGCGACAATGGGCCGTGCCGCCGAAGCACGCGCTCACCACTCCGTGAACATCGATGGCGGCGCGGGGGCCACCACCTCGCCCCGGCCTGGCGTTTTCTTCGCCTGTGCTGCTTGAGCGAGGTCCCCTAAAGTCGCCGTCCCTCCACACACCGCGGTGGATGAGGCACTGCAGGACAAAACGGCGCCCAGCGCTGCATTGCAGCCAGAGTGAGCCCTACGGCAGCACTACTTTAGCTTGAAAATCACTGGTACGCCAATGGTCACAGCTATAGGCTTTCCTTCCAGTTTGGCAGGTCTCCAGGTGACGCTGGACACTGCCTCCACGGCGGCCTTTTGCAAAAGTGGCGAGCTGCCTTGTGCCTCCCGACCCGTCCAGGCGTGGCGGACCATGCCGGTGCTGTCGATCCGGACAATCACATTGATCTTCCCTTCGAGGCCGGCTTTCCGAGCTTCTTCCGGGTAGCGGAGAGCGCCTTGAATGGCGGCAAACCCGCCAATTGGTTCCGGGGGCTCATCAAAAGGCGAGACCTGGCCCTCTTCTCCCAAGGGGAGAGGCACCGGCGCACCAGCTTTGTGGAGCTTGATCGCAACCGCTGTCGTCCCGGTGTCCGTTACCGGGATATATGGGGAACGCTGGCTGGTATAGCCCTCCGCCTTGGTTTCGATCAGGTACGTCCCAGCCGGCACGTTGGCGAAGGAGAACTCGCCGTTGTCGTCTGTGCGCGTGGAAAACCTGGTACCGACGAGTGAAACTCGCGCCCCGGCAATTCTGGCGCCGGAGGAGGCGTCTGCCAGGAACCCTTGGATACGGATTGCCTCCTCTTGCGGCTCTTGCGGCGCTCGCTTGCCGCAGTTAAACGACAGCAGGATGGCCAGCAGCGACAACGTCACGCACGCTGCCAGCGCTCGGCGTTTACGAGAGTTCGTCATGGTTCTATCCTCCATTTGGTATCGCACCCGCCGCAGCAGCCCGTTCTTCTCTCTAATTAGCGCGGCTACCCCGGCACCGCCACGATGAACGCCA
Source organism: bacterium (assembly GCA_037445575.1). Lineage (GTDB taxonomy): Bacteria > Zhuqueibacterota > Zhuqueibacteria > JANLFK01 > Oleimicrobiaceae > Oleimicrobium. The sequence goes on along the minus strand of JBBIKH010000020.1, from coordinate 15,696 downwards.
AGGGCCAGCTCCGCCAGCTGCTGCAGCTGTCGGGTGTATTCCATCGCTGAGATTCTTGCCTCCTGCCGGGCCCTGTCGTCACAAGCCATTTCGCGCAAGTCATCGGCCAGCCGCGACAAGACCCACACCAGAGGGTGGAAGAAATAGACTGCTCGCGCCAGCACTTCGATGAGTTGCGTCCATCCGTCTCCTCGCACGCCATGCGCGATCTCGTGGTGCATGGCTACTTCTCTGCTCTTGATCGGCCACAGGTGCCAGTCAGCCGGCACGAAGACTGTGCGACAGCGCATGCCGATGCTCAGGGGCAGCCTCACACGCGGGTTGGCGTACACGCGCAAAGGCCTCCCCGATTTGTCGGTCCAGGCGGTAACAGCTACCCTCGGTCGCAGATCACGGAGAAGGCGCACCGTGTGCACCACCGGCAACAACAGAAAAGCCAGGACCCCCATCGCCCACAGAAGAAACAGTGCCCCCTCTGCACTCAAGTGAGGGGCGGAAGTGGGGACCCCTGAAAGGAAAGAGGACGGTTCGGTAGGAAGCACTTGCACAGGTCCCGCCATAGGGGCCGGTTCCGGTGGCAAGACGTTTGGGCCAGGCACTACAAGCGGCAGAAGAAGCTTGACAAAGCCGAACATGGCGACTGCATGCAAGATCCTGGCTTGGCTACCACGGAGAAGACGGAGCGCCAGCAGCACTAGTGCCAGAAACACGGTGTTCTGCGCCACAGCAAGGGCAAAATATGGGGCCCATGCGTTTCCCCAGGAATTGCTAAGCTCGACCATTGTTCCTTCCCCACCGGTCAGTTCGTATTCGGTTCTTGGACGCTTCAGAAGGCCTCGGCCCAGGAAAGGTTGCCCAGGCAGTGGCCTTGTGCGCCCTTGGAACGTGTGAAGGGGTCTGCCTTCCGCCGCCAGTCAGGGGCGCGGCATGCAAACACTCATCTTCCGCAGGCGAAAACGCCTCGCCATCATTGCTGGCCAAGCTGGCGTTCCTTCTCTGCTATCAGCTCCCTAATCTTGGCGATCTCCTGCTTGCTCAGCGAGTCGGAATTGATGAGGTAGTGGGCAAGCGCAGCAAATGAGCCGCGAAACGCCCTGGCTACCAGGCGCGACATCTCGTGTTGCACGGCTTCCTCACGCGAGAGGGTGGGCGTGTAGAAGTTGACCAGCCCCACCTTCTTCTGTTCCAGGAACCCTTTCTCCACCAAATTGTTCATGATGGTCTGCACAGTCGTATAGGCCTTTTCCCCTCCGGGGTACGCGTGCTCCAACACCTCCCGCACGCTGGGTGATCCCCCCAGCGACCAGATTGCCTCCATTACTTCCCATTCTGCTTCAGTTAACTTGCGCATGTTCATAGCCTCTTCCTCCGTGAAATGGCTTTCTGCTTCCGATTCGGTCGGCATGCAGGGGCCTTTCCGCAAAGCGTGGCCGGTGCGCCACCTTTCGTTGGCCCGTCAAGGACTCCACGCGTTGCTCGGCGGAACAGTTCCGTGAGGTCCGTCTGCTCCCGAGGAGGGGCTATGGCCCTCGCTACCCCTCGGGGTGAGCACCGCACGGAGTATGCCGTCAATTGCCAAGGTATTTGGCCAGCGTGACCAATATGCCTTCCCCACGGAGTGTTTCCTCCGTCTCTACTATCAGTCCGTCAGGCCCGACAAGAATAGGACAGGGTATGCCAACGACTTCGAAGGCGCGAGCAATCTCGCTGTCGAATCCGCCGGTCAGAAAGGCGTGCATCCAGGGCATGGGCCACCTTTGGCGGCGGAATTGGGCCACATCGTCAGGCGTCCGATCCAAAGAGAGGCTGAGGATTGCGAATCCCTTGTCCTTGAATCGTTCAAAGGCTGCGTGAAGGTGAGGCATCTCCCCAATGCAGGGACCGCACCATGTGGCCCAAAAGTCCAGGAGGTAGTACTTCCCGCGTAGGTCTCTGTCGCTCACCGTCTGTCCGGTATCCATGAGGCGCACCACGAAGTTCGGCACCGGCTTGCCCTTGGCGATGCTCGGCGCTGGGTTGAGCGACTTGGTGAAGTATTCCACCTCCGGCATGTCTCCGTACTCGTCCCTCAGCTGGGCATAGCGGGCAGCAAGTGCCGACGAGTCGCCCTTTACCTTTACCATACTGGCAAGAAAAGCGAGGGCTATTGCCCGCACGGCGCGGTCCGGATTTTCTCGCAAGAGCGCCTGCGCGAAAGCTTCTGTCGCTCCTTGATTTCGGTACACCAGCAAGGCTGCCTGCGGCTCTATGCTCCACATAGGCGAGCTTGCCGGCAAGAGCGCTACGATCTGCGCCTCAGCAGCGGAGTCGATCCGAGCGCGAAACGCCCGCACCCAGGCCAAGTGTACTGCCGCAAATTCTCGTACCACCTGCTCATTGTCTGGCGCCATGTACTCCTTTAGCTTGGCTGCGGCCACTGACCAGTCGTAGGAAAAGTCGCGCATATCCCGGTGTGACTGGCTGTAGGTTGCCGCCGCCTCCTGGAACCGGCGGACCTCTTTCTGCTTGAGCGAATCGATCTCCCACAAGGACTGCAGATACCCCCCACCTTTGCGAAACTGTACCAGCGGGAGCTCTGCCGAAGACGTACGAATGAGCAGCTGAGGGTCGAACACTATCCTTGCCTTCCCTTGCCGAGTGCGCATCACCGAAATATAGTCTCCACTGCCGTCGTATAGAAAATAGTCGGCTGAGGTACCGTTCACGCTCCTAGGGCGCGTGGCGATGTCCAGGAGTTGATAGGCGACCGTATCGGCCTCGGCAAGCCGCTCGTAGAGGAAAGTACCGTCTGCCTGACGCTCCATGGTGTCGGCAGTCTCCCAGCGGAATTTGTTCCAGTCGCCAATGATCCGCACAAGTGCAAATTGCTCCTTGTACTCCAAAGGGGCAAGGCGTGCGACGAGGCACACATCCGTCGCCCCAGGCTGGAGCAAGAGGGGGATGGAGACCTTCTCGTGACCCACTCCCGTAAGGCAGAGGCGGTAGATGCCTGGTTCCGAAAGGTCAAGCGCAAACCGGCCACAGGTATCCGCAGCTGTGCTTTGCAGGGCCTCTCGGACGCTGCCCCGGTATGGGATAATGTGTGCGTGGGCCAATCGCAGCGGTGCGCCGTGTGAACCAAGGATGGTGCCAGTGACTCGGGTGCCTGCTGGCGCCTGTAGGGGAACCAGGGCCAGCAAAACGATGCTGAGGCGGCGGAGCATGCGAGCCTCCTATTCAGTCGTGAGAGCTCCTATGACGGTAGGAAATTTACTAAACAACTTGTAGAATGTCAAGTGTTTTTTTCTGCACGGCTAAAAAAATACGGACCTTAGTTCGGAAAACTGGTAAGGCGAAGCTCACCCCTGCGCCGCACAAGGACGGTCCAGGTTGGGAGGCGGAGCGCCCTACGTCTTCGGGCGCGACTACATCATCTGTGGCCAGGTGGGGCCATGCCCTGGGCTAGGTGAGGGACCCTGAGCTTGAGTGACCTTCACGCAGGGATGAGCAGCCATCGGTTCGATTGTGAGCCCTGAGCGCCTTGGTGCCGGGTGCACACGACCAGTCGATCGGGCCGTAGGGACATTTGGGGCAGCGGGGACGCACGCGGGGTGCGGGACCACGCTGTCTCTTGCCAGCGGAGGGGAAAGAGTTATCGGTTGGCCAGCTTTTCTTTGATAGCCGCTGCCAGAAGGGGGATCATAATCTCGTGATGGCCGGTGAAGAGGTAGCCCTTGCCGTGAGGTTGGGTCGGCCGCTCCACTACGTTCACCCGCGGCCGATAGTGTTGGATGATGTCAAAGTTGGCGGTCACAAAATCATAGGCAGGCAGCCCTAAGTTGCGCGCCACGGTCAGAGCTTTTAGGAAGACCTCGGGGAGAATCACCGTGGAGCCGAGGTTAAGCACCACGCCGCCGTCCCCTATGCCGCTTACGTGGTGGGCAAAAAGGCGAAAATCGCGGAAGGAGGTCTCGCCGATGGCTGCGCCGTCGGCCGAGGGGTGTTGGTGTACGATGTCGGTGCCGATGGCCACGTGTACTGTCACCGGGACGTTGAGCTCGTACCCGCTGGCCAGGATGCTGCTCTGGCGGTGGGGAGGATCGTCGACAACAATCCGCCTGCCCAGTGCCTCACCAAGACCCATGTCGTCAGTCGCAGCAGCCTCCTTGGCGGCGCCATTGAGCAGCTCCCCCGTCTCCTTGGCCATGCCAAAGGAGCCGTCCTGCAGCCCCTCGGCCACTTCCTCTGAGGTCTGTCCCCAGTAGGCCATCTCCACATCGTGGATCGCGCCGGCGCCGTTGAGGGCCACGCAGGTGATGACTTGGTGACGCATGAGGTCGATGATGATGGGGGCGAGGCCGCACTTGATCACGTGTGCGCCCATCATCACGATAACCGGCCGCGACCGCTGGCGCGCATGCAAGATGTGGTCGACCAGCTCCTGTAACTCCGCGGCCTTCAGCACATGCGGCAAGGAGCCCATGAAACTGGCGAACGACGAGCCTGGTTGATGGGGCTGGGCCAGCTGCTCGCGGTGCACCTTGCTCTCCCGCTCGGCGATGGGAAAAGTCTTGACTGCCGAAAGGTCGATTTTGGCGAATTTCGAGCTGGCCGGTCGGGGCTGTGGGCGGGTCGGGCGTGCCTTCATGTCTTCCTGACAGCCTTCATCTTTTCCAGTTCCGCAGTGACGGAGCCGATTACCACCTTGCTCTTCAGCTGCACAGGGACGCGTCGGCTATCGTCCGATATCCACACCTGAATGCGACCTTCGTGCTTGAACACGCCGCTGCCGTCCAGCAGAAAAGGCTCCACCACCAGACAATCGAACACACCGGCGCGCACGCGGACCCGCTCCCTCCCTTGGACCCTAATCTCAGGTCGTACACTTTCCGGTCCGCATGGTTAGCCACTGAGAGCGTGTCGCCGATGACAAACCGCTGGGTGCGCAGAAAGTAGAGTGTGGAGATCACATCTTGCACAAACGGGGGTACTTTGAGCGTGTCCTTACCGCTGATGGCCAAGTTGCGTTGTTGATCGTAGATGGTGGAGCGATCGGCCCGGAACTTGCCCTCGTGGAGGCGCTTGCGAAAGCGCCAGGGGAAAAGCCCGTCGACATCGATGAAAGACTCTGCAACGTCGCGGACTTTGAACATCGATGAGAAAACCCTGTTCGACTGTGCCTCGGTGCGGATGTAGTAGCAAAGCCGCCCATCGACACGAACCGTGTCGCGCACGGCCATAGTCGCTGAGCCGGCCACCATCGGCCCATAGCGAACGGTGAAGGTCAGTTCCTCGCCTACGCCCCAGGCGCTGTTGGGAATGACCCGCAACGGTTTTGCAGAGAGGAATTGGTCGTCGTCGCGCACTCCTAGCGAGTCGTCATTGCTCGTGGCCAGGGTATCGGGGGGGAGCTCCTGCTGCACGGCGACCTGCACGAGACGGATCGGCGAAGGGCTTTCCGCCAGAGGGCAGATGGCCAAGGTCAGGGTAAGTGAGGCCAACAGGAATGATCGGCTCATGCGTTTTTCCTCTCTCGGCAATGAGGACCTCCGAGTTTGCGTGCGACGGCGGCAAAGACCTCTTCTACGCTGATCATGGCCATACAGTCCCAGTGCGGGCAGCGCCTGCCCGTGCAGCGATCGCAGGCATCCACCCTGGGCGTGAGAACCGATTGGGGCCGGCCGTATGGGCCCCAGCGCTCAGGCGCACAGGCGCGAATGGGGCAGTACAGACCCACCACCTCTGTCCCCACTGCCACGGCAAGGTGCAGAGGGCCGGTGCTGTTGCTGACCAGCAGATCTGCCTCCGCCAGCAGAGCTGCAAGTTCCTTGAGCGTTGTACCCCCATCCAGGCGGAAAGGTTTCGTCTGGCAGAGCTGACAGAGGCGGCTGACCAACGGAGACTCCTGGGCGCTGCCGGTGATGATCACCTCCGCATCCAAGCGCCGGTGCAATGCGTCGACCAGGCCGGCGAAGCGGTCCACCGGCCAGTCACGGGCAGAGCCGCCGCTACCAGGGTGCACGACCACCAATTTTCGCTCTGTTCGGGTGCGCAATGGCGCCAGCAGTTGCTGCACCCTGGCTCGTGCCTCTGTGTCGATGGGGATTTTGAACTCCACGCGCGGCGGTCGCGGTGCCAGGGGCGCGAGAAGATCGAAGTTGAGGTCCAACTCGTGATGGGCAACCCCCCGCCTGTGTACGCGCACCCGAGTGGTAAAGAGAAGCGAATAGGCACGATAAGCCGTCCCTACTCGCTCTGGAATGCGCGCTGCGGCCAACGCCAAGGAAAGGCGCAGGGAAGGGTGAAGAAGAACGGCGGTGTCAAACTGGCCCGCGCGGATCTGCGCCACCAATTTGAGCCAGCCACGGATACCTCGATGCGACCCCGCGGCATCGTCGACAAGCAGCAGATCGACGTCGGGGTGGCGCTCGACAAGCGGCGCGGTGTGAGGAGAAGTCAGGAGGCCCACCGCGCAACCCGGATAAGCCTGCTTGAGGGCGGTGGTCACGGGGAGCGAGAGAATCAAATCACCGAGGCGGTCGGTCCTCACCACCAGGAACTTGCGCTTGCCTTCGCTCACGAGGTCTCCTTCTTGCGTGCCGTGGCCTCTTTTTCAACCAGTTCGCGCAGGATTGGGACGAGGCGGTCAAGCTCTCCGTCGATAAGCTGGGCGCATGCCCGGTATTCCTCGAGGTCACCGCCAATAGGGTCAGGGACCTCTACGTTGCCGACGAACTCCTCCGGAAGCCGTCGGAACCTGCGCAGCAGATGCGTGCGCGCTGCCGCCTCTGGGTAGTGCTCCTGGATGAAGCGGAGGTGAGTCTCTCCCATGACCAGGATCAGGTCGGCCCAGGCAAGCAGCTCTTCGCTCAGCCCACGCGAGCGATGCCTGCTCAGGTCGGCGCCGTACTCCTGGGCAACGGCAATGGCCGGCGAGGTGGCTGGCTTTCCGTTGATGCTCAGCGTGCCGGCGGATCTGATCTCCACCTGCTTGGACAGGTCACTTGGTAGCCTGGCCCGCAACATCCCTTCTGCCATGGGGCTACGGCAACTGTTACCCGAACAGACAAACAAAATATGAAATCTTCGGCTCAAGGTCGTTCCTCTCTCAGTGCAGTGTAGATCCGCTCCATCGGAATTGCCCCGGGCCGCAGGATCACAGGGGGTTCGACGGTGGCATCTACCAGCGTCGATGGCACGCGCAGCGGGGAGGGTCCCCCGTCGATGATCAAGTCGAGGTGCGGACCGAGGGTGGCTGCAACCTGTTCCGCTGTGGTGGGTTCAGGCTGGCCGGAAAGATTGGCACTTGTGGCGGTGAGTGGCGTCCCGCTCAGCTGCGCCAGGGCTCGGCAAAGAGCACTGGCGGGCACGCGGACCGCCACGGTCTCACTGCCGCGCAACGCCGGCAGGTCAAGCCCAGGAGCAAGGGGCAGGACTATGGTCAGCGGGCCCGGCCAGAAGGCGGCCATGAGTTTCTTTGCGGCGTTGGGCATGTACGAAACCAGCCCCTCAAGCTGACCAACATCCGCCAAAATGAGGGTGAGCGCCTTGGACGCCTCCCGTCCCTTCATCTCAAATACCCTTTGCACGGCGCGCAGGTTGTGGGGATCGGCGCCGAGCCCATACACCGTGTCGGTGGGGTATGCAACCACCCCTCCGCAGGCGATGAGCTCCGCAGCTCGCTTTACGAGCACCATGTCCGGCTGTTCAGCGTCGACCTTAACTATCTGCATTGCCCCCTCCCAGCGAGTCCGTCCTTTGGCCCGAAAGAGCCCTTGACGGTGCCGCCGTCCACAGCTTCCGGACGGCACGGAAAACCTCGGCAGCGCTGATGCCGGTCATGCATTCGTGCGTGCCTATTGGGCAGCTGCGGCCCCCATGGATGCCGCAAGGCCGGCAAGGGAGGGCTCTCTCCACCACGGCGTGCCCTTCACCCAGCGGGGCGAAGCCAAACTCCGTGACCGTGGGACCAAAGATCGCCACCACGTGGGTGCGCATCGCTACACCCAGGTGCAGAGGGGCGCTGTCGTTACAGACCAACACGCGGCACCTTCGGATGAGCTCTGCCGACTGCCGCAAGGTGAGCCTGCCTGTCGCGTCGATGGCCTGATGGTCCATTGCCGCGCACACTTGCGCGGCCAGTGCCCGGTCTTCTGGACCCCCGATGATCACCACCGTTGCCCCCAGGGTGCGTATGGCCATGGATCCCACCTCGGCAAAGCCAGCCGATGTCCACCGCTTGGTGGGCCATATCGAGCCAGGGGCCAATCCCAGAAGGGGGCCCTTGGCGTCCGCTTCCTTCAGCAGCTCGTCCACGCGCGCGCAGTCGGCACTGTCGGGGAAGACCTCCGGCTGCAGGCCGTCAGCTCTTCCCCCCGCAGCCTGAAGCAGGGCCAGGTTCCGCTCCACTTCGTGCCACGTTCGTCGGTACGGCACGCGATGCGTGTACAGAAATGCCCCTGCTGCCTGGGAAAAGCCAATGCGCACTCCAATGCCGGCAGCCCACGCCAAAATGGCGCTGCGCAGCGAGCGATGCGGTAGCAATGCAAGCTCGAAGCGCTGCTGACGGAGGCGCCGGATGAGGCGGAGCAGACTGCCAAGACCTTTCTCTGCGCCCCTCTTGTCGTACACGATCAGCTGGTCAAGGTAGGGACTGGTCTCAAGCAGGTTGGCAGAGGTGGGGGTGGCAAGAAACCCCACCTTTGCTTGCGGCATGCTCTTTCTGACTGCCCGAAGCAATGGCGTGCAGAGCACAATGTCTCCGGGAAAAGCCGAGTGCACAATGAGCACAGACTTGTAGCAAAGTGCGGGAGGTGAGCCATCAGTCATCGTAGCTACTCAACCCGTACGCCGCCGGGAAGGGTTTTCCAACGACGGTGCATCCAGAACCAGTGGTCGGGGTACTGGCGCACGTACTTTTCCAGCAGCGAGGTGTATGACTGGGTGAGGCGTTGGATGTTGTCTTCGCTCAGCTCGTCTTCTTCGCCGGGCGTGGCAAGATCCAAATACACGCGGTGGTGCATGTGGTTGTACCGCACCGCGGATCCGAAGAGGATCGGCGCGCCCGTCTTGAGGGAGAATACCGCAGGCCCCTTTGGGGTCGAGGCCGGGTGACCAAAGTAGGTGACGAAGGTACCGTTCTTGCCCGCATCCTGGTCGGAGAGGAGCGCAACGAACTTGCCTTCTCGTAGGGCTCTGATCACTCCGCGCACGGCGGCTCCCATGTGAATGATCTGGATGCCCATCCTTTGCCGATAGCGGTTCATGAGGTCGTCGATAAGCTTGTTGTGCTGTTCTCCCACCAGAAAGGCTTCAGGATAGCCAAGGAGGCGGATTGCCGCGCCCATGAGTTCCCAATTGCCAAAGTGCCCACCCACGAGCACTGCGCCTTTGCCGTTGCGCATCACCCACTCCAGAAGCGAGGGGTCGGGAAAGTGGACCAATTCGAGTACCTTCTGCGGCGTGAGATCAGGGAACCGGATGTACTCGATGGTCATTTTGACAAAGTTCTGGTAGGCGCGGTGGGCGATGGCCTCCAGCTCCTCTGGGCTCTTCTCGGGGAAGGCGCGGCGGAGATTGTCCATGGTTACCCGCCGCCTCACCTTCAGCACCTTGAAGGTGAAGGTTCCCACCCAGTCCCCGAGGCGCAGAGAAGTGGTCCAGGGCAGCAGGCGCACGATGATGGCCAAAATGGCCATGAGGCAGTACTCAACAAGGTGGCGTAGGCGTACCATCACTCGTCAGTGATTCTCCCAACGTGATTGGTCAGCTGGCTGGTGCATTTCTTCTTCTGTCCAGGCGCGCACCGTCCTTTGCGCCCTGGCTCGCACGGCAAGGAATGCGCCGATTGCCAAGAGGAGGATGAGCACCCAGAGGTACCAGTCCGCATCAGCCAAGAAAGTCCAACGGTAGCGGTGCCGCACGTCCTTGACCCACTCCTGCTCAAATTCCCATGAATCCTTGCCGAGCGCGTGCGCAAAGGCGGCATCCACCTCCTGCCCCTGGCGCAGAGCGGTCAGCAGCGTGCGCAGGGCGTCCCACCCGTATTGGCGGAGGAGGTATTGCACCGCCAGAAAACTCTCCTGGTAGGCGAGTCTAGCCTTCTGCTCGGGATATGAATTGAGGTCTTCAATCTCCTCTAGGCTGAGCAGGGAATTGCTGAGCAGGGCCTTTGAGACCTGGGAGGGAGAGGTCCATTGCTGCTCACGGGAGTAGTGGATGGCCAGACCCTCCGTGAGCCAGCGGGGGAGCGGGTGGTAGTTGGTTGCCACAGCCACCAGCGCGTGTGCCACCTCGTGGACAATCGTTGTCTCAAAGTCTGTGCCCCCTGGCCCCCATCGTGGGGAAGGTAGGTAGATGGTAGGCACACCCTCCTGTATGGTCGTTGCTCCTGCTGCCCACCGCGGCAGCGCCTGCTTGGTCAGACGGGCAAACTCTTCAGCAGACCCGGCCAGCACCAGCCGGATCCCCGGCACCTCAGACAGCCTCAGATCGGCACAGACGACCTCGCAGGTTTTTTCCGCCCGCTGGAGGGCCAGTGCGGCATTCTTTTCCTCACCGGACTGAAAAGAGATCGAGAACCATCGTCCGGGCAGCTCGTGACGCTCTTGTCCGCTTGTGGACCGGCCGAGCAGGGACCATAATGCCAGCACCACCAGGACCTTGTGAAAACAAAGGCTGCGCCTGCGAGTCACTCTGTTGTTCCCTCCTCCGGGCTCAGCCAGCAACCATTAGCTCTTGGCGTTGATCTTCAGGTACTCTTGGACCAGGGTCGCCATCGCATCCAGCTGGCCCTTGAGCTTGCGGCGAGCGCATTCGCGGTGTTGGCGAATGCAGTGGCTGGCCTTGCAGGCGAACGTGGGTTCTGTACACCCCTGCTCCTTCTGGTACACTGCCGAAGGGACCATCCGTCGAGTGATGTCCTGATGGGAAAAAGCGTTCCCTTGTGCCTTGATGCCGAACTCGACGGTAGTGTCCCAGACAAAGCGTTGCAGCGCCACCACCTGATGGTCGTCGAGCTGGTCGACCAACGCACTTAAGGGGCGCCCGTTGAACAAGAGGTGGAGGGTAAGCAGTTTGATCCCTTCTGGCAAAGAGTTGTTGTTTTTCATGTCCGCCAAATTCGGGCCTCGTCGGTCAGCTGTAGAGATCGGAAACACGGTCCACAAGTACGTCCAGCAGCGTCGTGTACAGCCGGCGCACGGAGGGCGGGTCCTGCAACTGGAAGAAGACAAATCTGGTCGTCGCGGAAAGGCGGATCCCCTCCGCATAGAAAGAATCGGGCACCGGCGGGGCAACCTCGCCCGTATCGGCGGCCACCAGGATAGGCAGATGCCATCCAGAGCAGAAAAAATCCAGGAGACGCTGCGCCTGTTCCAACGACGAGCGCTCGTGCCATCGATACGCGACCACTACCCCGAGAGCACGAGGCAGAAGCAGGTCCCAGCGGTGCGCCTCAGGGGCAGATGGTACCTGAACGCCATAGATGTGAAGCGTCAAGTTATCGGTGATGGGCCGTCTGCCGAAGTAGAGCGTGCTGCTGGCCTGGTGCACTTCTGGGCAGATCGCCCGCACCAGTTTCTCTGCGTCCAGATCCTGGGGGGTCACAACCGTGATTTCGCCGAACCTCATGCCACGCTGCCTTGTCTGTCATTCCGGGAGAACACGCCGTCATGCCGTGCGCGCCCGCGTCACAAGGAGCTCGGCGCGCGTAAGCGCAGGGTTCCACGCCTGCCTTGCGGATGAGCCTGTGGTCGAGGGCATTGGCCCCCCGCTGGCAAAAAGCTCTGCCACGGCAGCCAAGGGGGATCTGCTGGCAACACTGTGCCCCATGAGTGAGAACAAGGGATGCCTCTCGGTGGACGGAATGTCATCACCACAGAGCTGGAGCAGGCCCTTATCCCATAGGGTCCGCAGCTGTCGTACAAGGGCCAAAGGGTCCCCCGTAGATTCGTAGACCATTTGCTCGATAGAGCGGGGCGAAGCGAACTGAGCCAACAGCGCGCCTTCCTCCTCGCCCACCTCCACGGATGCGGAATGCTCGCTGCGCCGGAGCGGAGCACCCAAAGACGGCAGGGTCGCAATGGCATCGCTCCACTCTTCAGCCCGTGCCAGGGCGGTGGCAAGCAGTTCCTTCGTGCTTGTCGTCACGCGCCTGGGCACCTCCGTCGGGGCAAAATCCACAAGGAAAGTGCCCTCATTCCAGAGCAGGAGGACGGCCAGGGCTTCTTCCCCTTGCCTTTGACCACAGACCGCGTCGACCACCTCCCCCTCGTGCAGGTAGATGCTGCCGCGGTGCCCATTCTTGCGAAGCTGGAGGGTCCCCGATTTCCCAGCTGCGTGAAAGATCTCGATTAGGTCCACAGGGGACATATCCGCCAACGAGCCCGAGAAGCCCTCTTCCAGATCGTCCGGGCCAGCGCTGGGAGGAGCCGGGCGTCTGTCGTTGAGTACCACTTCCAGGCGTGCGACGACCTCTTGGGCCACGTAGGGCTTGGGCACAAAGTCGTCCGGGCAGAGCTCTATGACACGGACGCGATCGTCGAGGAGCCGCTGTTCCGCGATGATGATAACGGGTATCCCCGCGGTGCGTGCGTCGCTTCGCAGCTGGCGAAGCAATTCCTCACCGCTCATCTTTGGGAGGCGCAGTCCGGTGATCACTGCGTCTGGCAGCTCACGGGTGCAGAGGTGAAGCGCCCGCTCACCGCTGTCCACCTGGCCCACACGACACCCCCGTTGCAACAGCAGTGTTTTCAGCGGCTGCATCGCCTCCGCATCGGGGTCGACAAGAAGGATCTTCTTTCGTTCCAGCACCATGCGCGTGTCTGCCCTAATTAGTCCCTACGTGCTGCCCGGTAGCAACCTTCGACTGCACTGCTCTCCCTTCCGGGGCTTGCAAAAGGGGTTCGATGACCTTGCGCACTGACTCCCGATCGCTGGGATCGCAAAAAAAGAGGGGGTCGGTAGGAGCGAGACCAAAACGGCGGCGCAGAACGTCAGGACTGGGCCGAGCTGTACCCACGTTGGTGACGGCTACCACGCAGGGCAGGGGGGCAAGAGTCTGCCTCAGAGAGGAGATGAGATACGAGTAATAGTCGTACTGCTCTTCGTCAGCACCGTTGACGACGATGACGCACCCGGAAAGCTCGAAGGCGACGATCCGAGAGAGGGCAGCGAAGCGGGGATCGGGCGCAAGGCCGAATACTTCCAGCTGCAGACCGCCGTTGAGCAGGGCCGATCCACGGTCCAGGGAGACATCCCCAAAACTCCGCAGCGAGCGAATGCGAAAGTTGCCCTGGGTGAGGGTGCGCACGATCTCCCGCCGGCCTGCGCGAGTACTGCCGATGAAGATGATGCCACGACGTGCCGCCGCCCGGCGTGGCACTGATGGACGCAGCGGAGATGGTTGCTGAACCGCTGGCCTGGCCAGGGGCTTGTCAGGTGTTTTCTGCACATGCTCCTCGGCGGTTGGTGGCGCGGTGGCTTCAACTTCACCTGGCGCCTCCTCTTCCGCGGGCAGCGCCGCGATGCTCGGCTCCCGCAGCGCCATAGGACCAAAGAGCTCCTCAGCCTCCACTTCCTCCGGCTCAGGCTGGTCTACGCGGCGCAGAAATCCCTGCCGATAGAGCTTGACGATCCGCTGCAACGCCGTTGCCAGGTCGTAGCCGCTTTCCTCTATCACAGCGCGGAGGGTCCTGGTGCCGTCAAATAGGGAGACGAACCTTTTCATCTCCGGCGAGGGCTCGCGGTGCGCAAGGATCTGCCGAAAATTGTCGGTGGGCACCATGGTTGACTCCAGGCCGGGGAGCTGTTTTTCCAATGACCGGATTTCCTCCAGCCGCCTGGCTCCCTCCAAGAGTAACCCCAAAGGACTGAGTGGCATTGCTTCGGGGGATTCCATGTCCTCGTAAGATATTGAGAAGCGGCCCTGGCGCCAGGTGAGCATCTCGAAGAGGGCACTCTCGTGCTTGGTGCTAGTGGTGGAGGCGTTGGTGACCGCGCCACGGCGGACGACAACCTGGCCGGTGAGCCCTGAGGGGGCAGTAAGGCGGATGACTGCGCTCTTCCCGTCTCTGGCCATCTCCAAGAGGAGGTCCAGCAGAGGCATGTCTTCCAATCGACCGCTGGGACCGCCTGGCACGGAGGTACTCTGCTGGCTGCGCCGCAATCTGGCCAAGACCATCTCCAGACGTGCCACAACCTCTTTGACGTGCATGGGCTTGGCAAGAAAGTCCTTTGCCCCCAGATTGAGGGCGCGCGTCTTGGTCTCGGCGTCTCCTACCTTGCTCAGAAAGATGACCGGCGTGCGTGCCGTCCGCGGATCGCTCTCGATGCGATCCAAAAGCTCAGCACCGTCCGTGTCTGGAAACACAAATTCGGAGAGCACGAGGTCGGGCTTGATTTCCACAATCTTGGCCAACGCCTCGCCGGCAGTGCTGCAGGTGTGTGCCTCGTAGCCCACTGCGGAGAGGTGTTCGCGCAGGATGCGCACATTCTCGGCGTGCGGGTCGACGAGCAGCAGCTTCGTCTTGTCCTCTCCTGTGCCTTCCATGGTGGTGAGCCCCGTGCAATTGTCCGATTTCGGCGCTCAAATATAAGAAAGATTCCCCCACTTGTCAAGCGCTTTCCGGATGCAATGCTGGCAGGGAGCGCAGGGGCTGGGGCACTTGCGCCGTAACCCGCGGGAGGATGTTGTGAGGCTACAGGGTGCTCCTAATCATCTGGATGCGTGTTTGCCTTGGTATGGGCTGGGGGGCGGGTGCGAACAGGTGCAGCTCCTGCCCATCCAGCTGAGGGATCTCCACCTCTTCCACGACCGCCATGCCGTAGCGGCTCAGGAGTGCGCTCTTTTCCAAAGCCGGGAAGAACACTCTTCCGGAAGGCCGGCCATTGTCTGGCGTCCAGAAAAAGAGCAAGAGCGTTGAAGTATCCCCCGTCTTGAGGGCATACAGGCCCGCGTCCGCACCCGCCAGGACCTGGGCAGCGAACGCCTTTGCTGCGTCCTCCAAGGCTTCGCCAGGAATGCACCCCACCTGCTCACAGCGGAACACCCGCACCGACCCTTGGGAAGGCGTCAGCGGGTGGAGGGCAAAATGGGCTACTTCCTTGACGTCCAGGGTGCGGTGAAACACATAGTCCAACACGCATGCGGACACCGGAGCAGAAAGGCTTGAAAGGAGGAGATCGTAGAAGCGGGATAGTTCTTCCGCCACGGACCGGCAGCGCGCGCACACCTGTACGTGCCGGGCGAGCGGGTCAGACCGAGGGGTAGAGGGAGAATCGGTCAAAATCAACAGTTCGATTTCGGCTTCCGTGGGACACCGGCTGCATGCCGGTTTTCGGCGAGGTTGCCTCATAGCGATCGGCTTTGTCGGTTCAGTCTTGGGCCCCTTGCCAGGGCCTCATGTGTCACCAGCTCCTCCCCATATGGCTGTTGTAGTATACATGCAACCCTCCGATTTTACGTAAACTCACAGAAGTACGCGCAGCTGTTGGCGAAACTCCCTCTTGGCCACTTTGGCCAGGTATTCAAAAATGGTCCGCTCTTCAGAGCGATACTGCTTCTGCGTCAGCATGGGCATGCGGTCTTTGAGCAGGCGGAAATAGGAATCGGGCCGCCGGTCTTCCACCAAGTCGTCCAGCACATCCACCAACGCGTCGCAGTAGATCGCCGCCTTCTCTTCCCCGAGTTTTCCCCCTTGTAGGTAGGTGGCCTGT
>JBBIKH010000019.1:25779-26082 GCA_037445575.1 bacterium | reverse complement strand
CTTTCTACGCTCCCTCCATTGCGGACTGGTCCGCCTTCATGGCGCTTGTGGTCATGAATCTTGAGCCATTTTCGAGGGACAGCCCTATGAACGGCTCCCAGCGCTCTGTTATCAGATTGACGGGATCTTTCGATTCTGCGGTAGCCGGGCATCGGTCCCGGACCAAAGGTTAGAGCCCTTTGGTATTGATGGTACAACTTCACAAACCAGCTGTGAACGAGTTGCAATGCTGCGGAGTCGAGCAGCCAGGTGAATCTGCACGTTATCAGGGAGATTGAGGACTATGGCTACTGAAATCCGCGT
>JBBIKH010000019.1:2264-25750 GCA_037445575.1 bacterium | reverse complement strand
CTGCTTCCATGCCACAAGCGGGCAGGCGCGAAGTGGAAGACCTTCAATTGTGGATCAAGAGCTATCCGGCGATCCTGGGAGAGGATCTGGCGATAATCGGAGAGCAGATACCCACCAAGAGCGGCCTGGTGGACTTTTTAGCGATCGACCGGGCCGGGAATCTTGTCGTCGTTGAGCTGAAAAGGGACCGGCTTCCGAGGGAAGTCCTCGCCCAAGCCGTGGATTACGCGTCGGACATAGCCAGCTGGGATGCCGACAAGGTCTCGGAGGTGTGCACGAAATATGCTGGACAGACCGTTCAAGACTTGCTCAACGAGAGTTTTGGCGACATCGAGCTGGGGGACCTGGTGATAAACAAGATTCAAAGGATTTTGCTTGTCGGCTTTTCGATAGAAGAACCTCTTGAGCGGATGATAGAGTGGCTCTCAGACACATACGGGGTAAGCGTCAATGCAGTTGTTCTCACGTACATCAAGACAAGGTCCGGAGACGAACTGATCGCCAGGACTATGATAATCCCAGAGGAAGTTGATAGGGAGAGGGTGAGCAGGCGGCAGATCCAAATCTCGATGTCGGATGAGCCGGGTAGATATGAACCCGAAGAGCTTGAAGCGTTGCTACGCTCTTATCTCACTGAGAGCCGACTGACTCCTCGCAGGGTGAGAGAGATTCTCCTCCCGCTATGCTTGAAGCACGACGTAGTGACTCGTGAAATGATCAAGAACGAACTCATACGGAGGGGAGAAGCCCGGGACGAAGGAAAGGCGGGCATAATCCTGACCACGATTTCAAGAGAGATCGGCATAGAGCAAAGAGACTACCTCCGGCAAATCATCACATACGATCGCCCCAATCCTTGGGAGAAGGACAATTACAGAATGGTCCAGGAATACAGAGCTCTCGTGAGCCAGGTCCTTTCAGACCTTTCAAGCAACTGATGGGCATGATCTTCGGATGACTTCGGTATGGGTGGCTCCGTAAGCATTTGGCCCAGCAGACTGCCTTCCGCTCCTCCCTCCGCGAGAAGCTGGCCGGAACTGCGCCTACCCGCCCAGATATGATGTTGGGCTTCCGCAGCGGGGGGCAGCGTATTGCCCGGCCCGGCCGTTGAAGTACTCTGCTTAGGTGACCATCAGCCGTGGGGACTTGGCCTGCCGTGGTCTGTCGGCTTCGTGGCTGGGTCAATGAGACCAGTAGAGGTGCAGAGTGACCTGGTGCATTGGGATGGTTGGTTCGGGCCCACGGGCAGGCTAGCTCCTGGCAGTCGAACAGCACCACTAACCCCGGATTGCCATGGTCGGGCTCATGGTGCACGTGGTTTAATCGACCCTGCCGACTCTTGCTTATGCAGTCGCGCGCCGTGCGTTGCCAGATCGCGGCTGCAGCCGCACCTCCACTGCGCAACATCCCGCGGGGCGATCACTGACCTCGCGTCTGCACCTGTCTGCGAAGCGAGCTTCAAGGGGATGGGATACTCATGCACTCCATGCCGGGCGGGACCGATAATCCCGCCTGATCGCCCGTTTGTTTTCATGACCTTACGGGTGATTGGCGGGCTCATCCCGCCCGAAGCCCTCTAAATTGCCTTCTGTCATATGTCTGGGCTAGCGCACGTCACAAATGTGAAGCAGGTGATCCCCTGTGCGGTGGGCCCCCCAGGGCCAACGCCGACAAGTCGCGGTTCTGACGGCTTGCGCAAGGTGTCGGGGAAGACCGCAGTGCCTCCTTGGCAGGAATGCACGTCGGCAAGCGCTCCATTACAGATGGCAGATAGGCGAAAGGGCAGAAAGCGGCCTTTTGCCAGGCGCCAGAACGTTATGGACCCGTGTTCCTGCGCCGGGTGGCGCGGGCCAGGTAGTTGCGCGCCGCCTCCATAAAGATGTCCAGGTCGCGGTCAAGATTGTCCTGCACGCCGTCGAAGTAGAACGTGCGGATGGGAAAGCCGCCCAGGTCGCGGCTGACGCGCGGGTAGACGGCCTCGGAGACAATGCCATTCATGCAGCTGAACGGGCTGACGTCGATGACTGCCGCCGCACCTTTCTCGTAGTACCAGATGGCCTTGCCCACGTTCAGCACCATCTCCCCCAGAGCTGCCTCGGCGGGGAGGTACGGCCTACTCCGAGCCAGGATGTCTCTTGTATGTGGCGGCTCCTCATACCCTCGTAGCTCCTCCGTAAGCGGGCGGAGGAGGGCGTGTTCGTCGGCGCGCATGACCGCCTGCCGGAGCCTGTTGCCCATCATGGCAAACGACCACCTCCTTCCTTCCCGGAGCAGCCGCACCCGCTCCTCCTCGTTCGTGTACCAAGCCCACTCGCTCACGTCCGAGACCCACACCTCTCCGCCAAACTCCTCGATGCGCCTGATGATCTGGTTGTTGCTCAAGTCGTTGAGGCGGCAAAAGATCTCGCCCACCACCCCAATGAGCGGCCTGGTGCGGGGCCCATCCACCGGAACGGCGCGCAGAATGTCCCGCGCTTCTTCCAGGGCGTGGACGACGCGCTGGCGGTGTGTAGCCATCGTCAATCCAGGTGTGGCCAGGGCTGCGCACACCGTATCCAAGGCGCGGTGGAAAGCACGGTCGGCGCTGCCCGGCTGTGCCTCGTAGGGGCGGGTCTTCAGCAGCAGCTTGCGCAGGGCATCCGAAGCGACCACTGCCCACCAGGCGGTGCGCACTAGCTGCCGGGCCCCACGACCAATGCTGCCGTAGCCGTCCGCGCTGGTGGGGGAGAAGAGGAACACCTCCCCATGGCCTTGCTCGTCCAACACCTTGGCGATGAGGTGCAGATTCTTTCCTAAGCGACACGGGACGTTGTAGGTTGGCATCATGAGGGCTGTTTTCTCCGGGGCGAATCCGGGCTGCTCAGCGATCTTTAGGATGTCGCCCAATGTGACCAGCTCGGGCAGGCACTCGTCGCCGGTGGTGAAGCGGCGGGCAAGTTCGTAGGTGCGGGCGTCTCCCTCCGGCGTCGGCTCTGCCGCAAAGCCGGCCGATTGAAAGGCAGCCGCCATCGCCCGCGCGCCTTCATAGGACATGCGCGGGATGTAGAGCGTGCGCCCGGCTAAGGATTTGGCGTCACTGCTTGCCATGGCGCGTGCCTCGACTCGGTGCGTTTGTCCCTTCGCCACTGCCGCAAGAAACCGATGCTATCGAGAAAAGCCTCGCAGCGGGTGAGCATGCCGGCGTCGTTGCTGTGCCCGTCGAACTGGAGCACCAGGCAGGGCTTGCCCAGGGCCTTGCCCACATAGTGCTTGATGTAGGAATCAGGGCCGCACTTGAAGTTGGTCAAGTAGATGACGTGCAAGTTGGCGTAGCCGGATGCAAAACGCGCGGCCCGCAATATCTTCTGCCCATAGTTCCAGAACATGTTCGGGTGGATATCGGCGATGGAGATGCCTTCCAGGTCCAATGCGTCCATAGGGAGCACGTCGACGCCGTAAAGGGTGCGGAGCTTGCTCGCCACAGCCAGGTTCAAGGCCGGGTCATGAAGGTTGTAGGGGCGTCCGAGCAGAAGGATGGCCTTTGCCCCTTTGCGCAGGTGGCGTTCTATGAGCGGCATAGTGGTCTCACGGTATCGGCGCTGAAAAGAGGCCTGGGCCCGGTAGGCGGCCTCAACCGCCTGGTCGCTGTGTCGCGCCGTGCATCCCAGACGGCGGGCTGTGGCACGCAGGGCCTTCTTGACCGCCTCGGCGCCGTCTTTGAAGCGGATCACCGGGCGCAGGATGCGCGCCTGCGCGCTCTCGAAGGCCGGTGCATTAACCACAACCAGCGGGAGGGTTTGGCCCCAGGGACAGAGGTAACACTCAGGCGAGTCGGGCGTGGCAGGCGCGTTGATGACCGTCGGCAGAAAGACCAGGTGCACGCCCATATCGAAGAGAGCGGCCACATGTCCATGCGCCACCATGATGGGGAAGCAGGGCTCGGCCACGGCGAGCTGTTCGCCCCGCTCGGCCAATGGGCGCGTCGTGGCAGGGGAAAGCGTGACCTCCGCGCCGAGTTGGTTAAAGTACGTGCTCCAGAACGGGAGTTGCTCGTGCATGTACATGGCCAGCGGTATCCCCACCTTGGGGCCACCACCGTCTGTGGTGGCCGCTTCCTCAAGGAGGAGCGTCTGGCGCAGGGCAAACAGGTCGGGCAGTTCCGGTTCTCGCTCCGCGCGCCCTCTCTTGCGGTAGCGTTCGGAGCACTTGTCGCCCCAGTAGCTCTTTTCTCCTGCAATGCGGTACTCTTGCATCTGGCAATAGTTGCCGCACCCCTTGCAGGTAAAGTGCCTGACCCGAAGAGCAGTGGGCTGGAAATCAAGGCCCCGAAAGCGCGTAGCCGTTCCGGTGGTCTGTACCTTGTCCCGGGCAAGCAGAGCAGCGCCGATGGCACCGATGACGCCGTTGAACGGGGGGACGATGACCGTCTTGCCTACCAGCTGAGCCAGAGCCGCTGCCACTGCGTCGTTGTATGCGGTGCCACCCTGAAAGAAGATCACCTCGCCTATACGGCGGTTGCGCACCACGCGGTTGAGGTAGTTGTGCGCCACCGCGTAGGCCAGGCCTGCTGCAATGTCGGCCTTGGCAACTCCCCGGCGGAGGTAGGCGGCGACGTCCTTTTCCATGAACACGGTGCAGCGCTCGCCCAGGCGCAAGGGGTGATCGGCGGCAAAGGCCAGTTCCGCGAACTGGTCGACAATGCTAATACCAAGGCGCTCTGCCTGCTCTTCGAGGAACGAGCCAGTTCCGGCCGCGCACGCTTCGTTCATGGCGAAATCCACTACCACGCCGTCGCGGATGGAGATGAACTTGGAGTCCTGGCCGCCAATCTCGAAGATAGTGTCGGGCGCAGGTAAGGCGAAGCGCGCGGCCACGAAGTTTGCCCCCGTAGTGTGCGCGGTGATCTCGTCAGTAATGATGTCCGCAGCCAGGAGCTCCCCAATGAGCTCGCGGCCGGAGCCGGTGGTGCCGAGGCCGCGGATCCGCACCCGCTGGCCCACGGTTGCTGCCACCTTTGCCAGGCATTCGCTCACCACTTCGATGGGCCGGGCGTTGGTCTTGGTGTAGATGTCCATCAGGAGCGTGCCTTGCGCGTCGATGAGGGCTAGGTTGGTGCTCACCGACCCGATGTCCAGGCCGAGAAACGCATCCACTGGCTGGGTGTCTGCCGGCGGTGCAGTGGCAGCTAAGTGGCGCATGCTGTGGAAAGCCTGTCGGCTGAGGCGTCGGGAAGTAGAAGCAGGGGCAGCATCTGCCCCGGGCAAAAGCGCAGGCGTCTGGTACGCACCGTGGCTGCGCGCACGCATGGCCGCTAGGGCGCAACCGATGGCAGCGTAGCAGGGCGCAAATGGGGGGACGAAGAAAGAGTTATCGTCAAGCTCCAACACCTCCTGGAGCGCCTGCACCACTCCCTGGTTGAGGGCCACACCGCCCACGAATGCGACCCTCGCTCGCAAGGGCCGCCCGTGAACGATGGTGCCCTTAAAGTTCCTTGCCACGGCCTGGCAGAGCCCTTTGAGGACCTCCGGCGGCTGGAACCCGCGCTGCTGGGCGTGAATCATGTCCGACTTGGCAAACACCGAGCAGCGGCCGGCGATGGTGGCGGCACGGCGGGCGGTCGCCACCAGGCTGCCGATCTCTTCCACGCGGTAAAGGAGGCGGCGCGCCTGTTGGTCGATGAATGAACCGGTCCCCGCGGCGCAGTCGCCATTTTGTGCATAATCGACGATGGTCACCAAATCGTCCGGCGCACGTTCCACCGCCACGTAGCGGGATGAGTCGCCCCCCATCTCCAGGATGGTGCGCACATCGGGGTAGAGGGCCGTGACTCCTTCTGCCACCGCGCGAAAGTCGTTGAGGGCGGCCGCCCCCCACTCGCCTGCGACAAGGCGCGCTCCAAGGCCGGTCAGGGCCACTCCCTTAACGGCTGCGGGAGGGAGAAACGACTCCACCAGGTGCCGCAGTTCCCTGGCTGCCTGCGCCAGCTCGCCAAACGTGGGACGAATTGGGGAGAGCAGGATCAGAGGAGAGCTAGCGCCGGGGAGGCGCTGAAAGCCTTGC
Source organism: bacterium (assembly GCA_037445575.1). Lineage (GTDB taxonomy): Bacteria > Zhuqueibacterota > Zhuqueibacteria > JANLFK01 > Oleimicrobiaceae > Oleimicrobium. The sequence continues at coordinate 19,711 of JBBIKH010000019.1, read as the reverse complement.
CTTTCGGCCACGTGCAGCCACGCAGCCTCGTTGTCAGCGGCAACGACCAGCGCCAGTTTGACACTAATGGTGCCGATGTCAACACCCAAGTAAACTGAAGGAAGATGCGCCATTGCCTTTTCCAAGAATGGTGCGATTGGCGGTGGAGGAGAGTGTCCAACAGATTGAACGCTGCACCCCGCATGTCCGAGGTGCAGTGCGGCGCCAAGCCAGAAAGGTCCTAACTGAGGCGCGCGGCGATCAGCTCCGCAACCCGCTCTCCACTCAGGAGCATACCGCCGAAGATGGGGCCCATGCGTGGGCCGCCAAACACTGCTCCCACAGCCATCCCGGCCACGTAGACGTTTGGATAGATCTCGCCAGTGTTTTCCACGACGAATTTCTCACCGGCGGAAGCTGCCATGGCCCTTTCGCCCTCGGCAGCCCCGCTTGGGGTGCGCAGGGGGCCGACTTTTCGGGCGACAATGTGGGCGATTTCCGCGGCATGGCCGGTGGCATCAACGATGAAGGTGCAGTTGACGGCAATGGGATCTACGTGCAAGCCAGCCTGCTCGATGGGCGTGCGGGTGATAACCAGACCTCGGACCTGTCCTTCCAGGGCGATAACGTCCTCAACACTGAACAGATTGAGAATCTCAGCGCCGGCGTCCTTGGCAGCCGCTCCCAACTTGCACACCGACTCTATGGAATCGGCAACGTAGTAGCCGGCACCAAAGGGCCTGTGGTCGATCTTCAACTCCTCCAAGAGGCGTTTCGCCTCGGCTTGGATCACGATCACGTTGCGGCCTATGCCTCCTCCCCACATGCCCCCGCCCAAGCTCAGGCGCCGCTCAAACAGCGTGGTCTTGATCCCTTTCTGCGCCAGGCGGATCGCAGCCATGAGCCCGGCGGGTCCGCCGCCCACTATCGCCACGGTACTCTGCAACGCCCCGACCAGGCGCTCCTCGTAGGTGCGAATGATAGCCTCGCTTACGAGCGTCTCCTTGATCTCCACTGCATCTCCTCATCTGACTAGCTGACCCATACGACTTGCAAAGATATAGAAACTCGCCGAGCAGGTCAAGGAGAAAAACGTAGAGGCTCACCCCTTCCGCGCCGCAGCCGGGACCTTCCCTTCTGTGTCACGGTCACATCGCTGGCGGGCCTGCCACGGGTGATCCCGAGAGCTCGTCCTGGCCAACCATTTCCTCTCGGACGCGACCGCCGTTCTCCCAAGTGGTTTGCTGTTTGCTAGCGGACATGGCTCGGTCGCCGCTCCGGTCAACCGGACAGGTCGCTGGGTGGGAGGTGCCGCTGGGGCTCACGAGGAGCCAAAAGGGCAACGGGGAGCATCAGGGCAGCCTTAGCTGGTGAGGCGCACATCGTACACTGCGGGCTCTGCTCGGCTGCCCTGGGTCGAAGGAACAAGCCGGACGCCCCTTTTCAAAGCTCGGGGTAGTGAGGCCCCTGAGGGCAAAAGATTTTGCGCGGTTTCCAAAAAGTTGCTATATTTCGCCGTCGATGCGGTGGCCATGGAATGGAGACTGGGAACCGCCTCGTAAGGCCGGCGTAAAAGATGCGTAGCGTTGCTTGATGTCAACCTTCCTTGCTCGCGATAAGGAGCGCAGCAACGGGAATATCAATGGAGAAACGGGTGAACAGGGTGTGTCGGCTGGTCTGGTTGGTGCTTGTGGCGGCGGGCTTGTGCAGCGCCTCCCAGACTGTCGGCCAGGTGCCAGCCTCGGACGAACAGAGATCCTTCACCTCTGCCAAGGGCTTGTTCAGTGACGGACTCTACGACCTGGCTGCGGAGGAGCTGCAAAAGTTCCTGCGCGCCTTCCCGCAGAGCGAGCGGGTGCCCGAGGTGCGCTTTCTGCTTGCGGAATCCTATTTTCTCCAGGGCCAGTACCTGCGGGCCCTCAGCCTTTACACCGCCCTTGCCGCGCAGTTTCCCGCGGTGCAGTTTCGTGCGCGGTGCGATCTGCGCATCGGTCAGTCCTACTACCACACCGGCCAATTCTCGGCAGCGGAGCAGAGCCTGCGCGCCTTGCTGGAACGCGCACCAGACGAACAGTTGGCCGCTGAGGCGCGCTATTGGCTTGGGGAGGTCCTTTACAGGCGCCAGCGGCCCGACGAAGCTATCGCGCAGTATGGCCGCGCGTACGCCACTGCCCCGCAGGGCCCGCTTGCGCCGTATGCCCTTTACTCCATCGGTTGGGTAGAAGAGGAGCGTCGACAATGGGATAGGGCGGTGAAGGCGTACGAGAAGCTTGCGCGCGAGTATCCGCAGCACGCGCTGGCGGCTACGGCGCGTTTCCGACTGGGCTTTGTGGCGTTTGCCAAGGGCGACTATCAGCAGGCTGTGGAGATGCTTTCGGCAGCTTTGCACGAGCACAGTGCCCACAAGCTTGCAGCGCAAGCCAGGCTCACGGTGGCAGATGCACTGGCGCGCCTTGGGCGCCGGAGTGAGGCGATTGCTGCATTCTCTGCCATGCTCGATCCCGCAGTGGGCGGCGACATGGTCGATCGCGCCTACTACGGCCTGGGGCGCGTGCATTACGATCAGGGCGATTTCGCCCAGGCAGAAGGGATGTTCCAGCAGATCGTCGGCCGATTTTCCCAGAGTCCCTTGGTTCCGGCGGCTGTGTTTGAAGCGGGCAGGTGCCGCGAGGCGCTCGGCGACACTGCTGCGGCCCGCCGTCTGTTCGGGCAGGCTGCTGAACAGTACCCCAGCAGCGAGTATGCCCCCCGAGCTTTGTTTGCCATTGCCAGTCTTGATTTCGCCGCCCATGACTTTGCCTCGGCACGGCGGGGGTATCAGCGTGTTGCTGAGGCATTTCCCGCCTCGGTGGTTGCGCCGGAGGCGTGGTACATGATCGGCGAGTGCCACCTGAACGAGGGCGAATCGGCGCGTGCGCTGCAGGCATATGAGAAAGCTCTTGCCTCGGGCGCAGCACCCGAGCTCAAGGGGCGTGCGCGGCTGCGCATCGGGTGGCTGCAACATCGCGCGGGACGGCACCTGGAGGCTGCCGCGGCGCTGGATTCTGTGCTGGCCTATTCTGCGGACGCCACGCTGACGCAAGAGGCGCTTTTCTGGAAAGCTGAGGCGCTGTACGCCGCAGGGGACTATGTCCGAGCAGGTGCTCTGTATCGCAAGGTGGCGGCCGACTATCCGCAGGGCGCGCACCGCGCCGAGGCGCTCTACGGCGCCGCCTGGACGACCTTCAAGCTTGGGCAGTATGCAGAAGCGGCGCAAGAGTTCGAACCCGCCCACGCCGCAGCGCCGGCAGGGGCTATGCGTTGCGACGCCAAATTGCGCCAAGCTGATGCCTACTTCAACCTCAGGGACTATAAGGCGGCCATTCGCAGCTACTCCTGGGTAGCCGACCAATGCGGGGAGCTTGAGGTAGCGGCAGAGGCGCAGCTGCAAGTGGGCCATTGCTACTACCGCAGCGAGGACCTTCCCGCAGCCGTGGCCGCATTTGACCGCGTGCTACGGCAGTGGCCGGAAAGCAGTGCCGCCCCAGAGGCACAATTTATGATTGGCAAAACACAGTTCCGCGCTGGCGACTACCAGCGGGCTATCGCTTCCTTCCAACTGGTAGGCACCCGCTTCCCGAAAAGCGCCTGGGTGGAAGAGGCTACCTACGCCATCGGCGACTGTTACTACAACCAAGGACGCTTTGAGGAGGCGATCACCCAGTACAAGAACCTCATCGAGCGATTTCCGCAAAGTGCCTTCGTCGACGACGCGGTAGGGGGCATCCAATGGTCCCTCGTGCAGCAGGGCAAGACAGCTGAGGCCATTGCCGTGGCCGACACCTATTTGGGGAGGATCAAGGACCCCGATGCTGCAGCGGCTATTCAGTTCCGCAAGGCGGACCTCGCTTACAACATGAAGGACTATGGTGCTGCTGCTGCTGAATTCAACAGGCTGCGGGAGCGCTACCCCTCTTCGCAACAGGCACAGGAGAGTTGGTACTGGGTGGGGATGAGCCACCTCCAGCGGGGCGACGAGGCAGCGGCGCTGGAGGCGATGAAGCGGCAATGGGAGGACTATACGCAGAGCCCCCGTGCCCCGGAGGCGCTCTATCGAGTGGCCGAATGGCAATTGGCCAAAGGGCGGGTCGACGAGGCCATTCAGACTTTCCGGAGGCTGATGGACCACTTTCCTCCAAGCTCCTTCGCTGGCAATGCAGCAACACAAATTGGCTACTGTTACCTCAGGATCGGTGACTACCCGGCGGCGCAAGCGCAGTTTGAAGAGGCCAAAAGGCGCTTTGCGGGAGGCGACGGCGAAGCGCGCGCTAGGGTTGGCCTGGCTACCGTGTACCTTGAACTCAAACGCTACCCCAACGCCCTCCAGGAGCTGGAGAAGGTGGCAAGCATGGCTTCCACGACTGCGGTGGCTGCAGAAGGACAGTACCTGACCGGGCAGTGCTACCTTGGGATGGGGAGCCCGCTGCAGGCGGCCAGCGAATTCCTGCGGGTCAAGTACCTGTATCCCCACGAACGGGAGTGGGTGGCAAAGGCGCTTTTCGGCGCCGCCGAGGCCTATGAGCGGCTTGGCCGTTCTCCGGAAGCCAAAAAGCTCTATCAGGAGCTCTTGACGGCTTACCCCGATCACCCCTTGTCGGCAAAGGCAAAGGAGCGGCTGGAGGCTTTGTTGAAGAAGTGAGCACCGACAAGCCCTACAGCATGAGGGGAAGGGACTACAGGTCTCGGACGCGGAGCCTTGTGGCGTGGGCACTTGCTTGTGCCCTGACCCTGGGCCCAGTGCTGGCGGTGGTGGCTCAAGAACAGAAGGAGCTGCCACCCGCACACCCCTTTCTGCTGCCCGACTCGGTAGCGAGGCCGCAGGAGCGCCCACAACTGGCACTTCCTGAGGTGCTGGTGTATGGCCGGGACACCAGTGTGCGACTGCCAGGCCAGAAACTGGCCGTGCAAAACCAGCCGGAGGCGTCGCTTCCGCTCCGCAAGGCGTGGGCTGTCTTTGCCGAAACAGCGGCAGCGCCGACCGGCGAGGAGCACTTTCCAGATGGCCGCCCTTCGCCTCACTGGCTGTTGGTCCGCCTGGAAGGTGGGAGCTATTGGACAGCCAATGGCGAGGCCCTGTTTCGCCACTCGGGTCGCCGCCTGAACTATGGCGCTGAAATGTCGTTTCGCCGGAGCGACGGGGCGACTGACAACGGCCAGTATGCGATCTTCGCTCTTGGAGGGCAGGTGGCTTATCCTATGTCCGGACGGGGGACCGTGGAGGGGCACCTCACACTCACCCAGTCCAACTATGGCCTTGCCGGCGCCACTTTGCCGGACACGGCGAGGTTCCTCCGGGCGGAGAGGCACGCTATGGCCACCAATGTGGGTGCAAGGGCAGAGGTGGGCGTGGGAAGGGGCGGGCTGCTGACGATCTGCTACGATTATTGCTCCTTACGGAGCAGCGACGATACATTGGCCGCCCGGTGTAGTCGCTTGGCTGATGACCAGCACCGTGTGGAAACAACGACGGCTCTCCGCGTGGGCCGGAGTGACCTGTTGGGGCGAATTAGCTACCTGCGTGAGGGGTACAGATCCGACGACGCCAAGCATCGGTGGACCTCCCTCGTGCAGGCGGAGTGCGGGATTGCCGGAGACGTGCTTCGCCACGGGCGGTTGTATCTGGCTCTAGGCCTACATGGCTTCTCCTCGCCCGCGCAGGGGTGGACCTCCACCCTTGCGGCTACGGCGCGGCTGTGGGTGGCCTCCTCACCCAACTTGGGATGGACTTTGGAGCTGCGCCGCGCCTACGACTACCGGGCGCTGGGGGATCGCGCTGCCGAGAACCCCTACTATGCGCCGGACGTGCAGCTTCAGCCGGTGCGGACGAACTTTGCCTGCACCATAGGGGCGGAATGGCAGCTGGCGCCGGACCTGGTGTTGACGGCCCGCGTCGGCCGCGCCTGGCTCCGCGACCAGTGGTACTGGCAACGCGAGCCGGACACCGGGCTCTTCACCACAGGGCTGGTGCCGAACGTGAAGCTGAACTATGGCACCCTTGCGCTCCACTACGTGCCCAGCGACAGGCTAGACGTCGAGGCGCGTTGCCTCCTGTGGGGTGATTCTTTCCGTCTGGAGCAATGGCCTCGTGCCGCGGACGTGCCTTACCTTGCTCGCCGCCGGCTGCCGGTGACCGTGACTTACCGGCTGGGCAGCCGAACGCGAATCGAACTGAGCGCCGATGCCATCAGCAGTAGAAGCGCACAGATCGGCTCTCAGGAGAAACTGGCGCCGTATGGCCTGCTTGGGTGCGTGATTACCCATCAGCTGGGCAAGCGGTTCGTTACCTTTGTGCGAGGAGAAAACCTTACGAACACCAAGTATGAGCGGTGGCAGGGGTATCGGGAAATGGGGCTAACGATCTTGGCAGGCGGCTTTGCCACGTGGTAGGAACTAAAGAACCGAGAGACAGGACAGGTCGGCGGAGGTGACATGACGTTGTTCGACATTGTGGTCAGAGGGGGAGTGTTGATGATCCCCATCGTGCTCTGCTCCATCGTCGCCGTGGCGATTCTCATCGAGCGGCTATGGACGCTACGCAGGATTCGCATCAAGAGCAGTACTTTTGTGCTCCAGATCAAGTATCTGCTGCTGCGCAAAGATGTAGAGGGCGCCATCGCCTTGTGCAAGAAGACCCCTGGACCCATTGCGGTTATCACCAAGGCGGGATTGGAAAAGATCAACAGACCCCGACAGGAGATTAAGGAGGCCATCGAGAGCGCCGGCCGTCGTGAGATCTACTTCCTGGAAAAGTACCTTGGGGTGCTTGGGACCGTCGCTGCCGTCGCACCGCTGTTGGGGTTTCTGGGCACGGTGACGGGCATGATTCGCGCTTTCATGCAGGTACAACTGCACGGCGGCAACGTGGATGCCAGTGTCCTTGCCGGCGGTATCTGGGAGGCGCTGATCACCACCGCCGCAGGCCTGAGCGTCGGCATCCCGGCGCTCATCTTCTACAACTGGCTGCAAGGAAAAGTGGAGCGGTTCGTCTTCGAGATGTCCGAGAGCTCCACCGAGCTGATGGATCTTCTCCTTGAGCCAAAGGAGGCGGCAGATGGACTTTCGCACGACGCGTAAGCCGATGGTCCTCTTTTCTGCCATCTCGCTTACCGATATTGTTTTGCTGCTCCTGGTTTTTTTCTTGCTGTCGTCGTCGTATGTGGTGCAGCCGGGCATCAAAGTGCGTCTGCCGAAGGCGGTGAGCGGACAGGTGGATCAGAGCAATCGTATCTTCCTGACGGTGACGCGCGATGAGCGCATTTTTCTCAACACTCGCCAGGTGTCCTTGGCCGAGCTGGGCGGCGAGCTCAAGAAGCTTCTCGAGCAGGGACCGAACAAAGTGGTGGTCATCAGGGCGGACAAAGATCTGACCTTGGAGCGGACCATTCAAATTGTGGACATTGCCAAACTCGCCGGGGGAGAGCAGTTCATGATCGCCACCCAACCGGGGATGTAGGATGAGCGTATGTGCTTCCCTTGGGCGCGCTCTGCGGGCGGACATCGGCCGGGGTGCAGTGATTTCGGTAGCTCTGCACGCCTTCCTCTTAGTGCTCCTTCTGCTTATAACCGTGAGGCTGGAGTACTATCCGCCGGACTTGGCCGAGGTCACATTCGTCTCTGGCGAGCGAGGTGGTAGCCAGGCCATGGAAGCGTCCAGCCAGGGTCAGGCAGCCCCGCAGCTGGTGCCGGCTCCGCACCAGGCATCGGCTCGTCCCAAGGCGAGCGAGGAGGTGGTGAGCCTGCCCAAGAGGCGCATGCCGGACCGCGAGAGCGAGGAACTTCCAGTCAGGACTGCCGAAAAGTTGCCGCTGACCGAGACGGCGCCTGAGGTGGCGCCGCCCATGGCGCAAACCGGCGGCGTTGCGCAGCCCTTGCCCCAGGTGCCCACCGGCGCAGAGGAGGAGGTGAGCGTTCCTTCGGCCACGAGGGGCGAGGCCAAGGAGGGGCCGGTGCCGAGCGCTGGGCAGGCCGGCGCGGCTCAGGAGAGCTTTAGAATCGAAGGGGAGGCTGCCAATCGCCAGATCTTGCACAAAGTGATCCCGGACTACCCGCCAGGGCTGCAGCGCGAGGCAGTGGTGCGAGTGCGCTTTGCCGTGCTGCCCGATGGGACTGTGGGCGAAATGGTGCCGGTGCTCAAGGGTGATCCCACGCTGGAAAGCATCACCTTGCAAGCCCTACGGCAATGGCGGTTCAACGCCTTGCCTCCGGGCGCACCGCAGAAGGAAGTGACCGGCATCATCACCTTTCGATACGTGCTCCGTTAAGGCTCAAAAGGCGGGAGCCCACGGGTGGCGCAAAAAGGAGAACCCCCGGCCAGTGACCGGGGGTCCTTTGGAGGGAGGAAAAGCACGGTTACTGCATGAAGCGGTAGCCAGTGCCGTGAACGGTCTCGATGTAGCGCGAGGGGTATTTGCGCTCGCCCAACTTTTCCCGTAACCGCTTTACATGCACGTCCACCGTGCGCGAGGTCACACAGACGTTCCTACCCCAGACCCGATCGAGGATTTCTTCCCGCGAGAAGATCTTGTCCCGGCGCGAGGCCAGCAAGTACAGAAGCTTGAACTGGATGTAGGTCAGGTCCAGGGGCTTGCCGGATTTTCGCACCTGCTGTTGGTCCAGGTCGATCTCGATGTCTTTGACCTTGATCCTTGCGGCGTCAAAATCGGACATTCGGCGGATAACCGCCCCCACACGCGCCACCAGCTCGCGGGGCCCCTTGAGGCTGCTCACATAATCGTCGGCCCCTGCCTCGTAACCGCGGACGATGTCCTCCTCGCCACATTGCGAGGAGATCATGATCAAGGCCAGTCGGCGCAAGTTCAGTTGGTGCCTGATCAAACGGCAGAAGGAGTAACCATCCTCGCCGCAGCGATCGATAAAGACCACCACCGCGTCGGGTTTGTCTCGCTCCACAATCTGCAATGCTTCTGTGCGTGTGGTTGCGTGGTAGCAATGATAGCCGGCGGCGCTGAACTCGCCACTAAAGGCGTTCGGTCCTCCGTTCGCGGGGTCGTAGAAGAGGACGCTCCGCGCTCTCATAAGCCTTTTCCCTCCCATTGCCTCTTGGTGAACAAATCTCTGCGAAAACGTCGTCCGTTGCCATGCAATCCGCAACTCCTGTGCCAAGAGAAGCGCAGGGGTGCGGCCGCCTCGGAGAAGTGGGGACTTTGGCGAAAAGACCGCGGTCATATGCGGCGTATAGCGCAGGAGTTACAGGGATTGCAGGCCGGGTACACCGCGTGCGCAGGCCTGCACGCGCGAATGTGACGCTCCTGACAAAACTCTTGCACAAAAAGCGGCCACACTGGGCAGTTTTGCGCCAGCAAGGTGTGGCATCGCTTGAGGAGGGTCGATTGCTCCCCCTGGCGTGAGGTCATAGAGTAGGTGAGCCCTCCCTGCGGCTGGACAAAGTGGGGGGACAGCTGAGTCTTTCCGGTGCTGCCCGCATGCCTCGGAGGGCTATTCGCCGAGGTGGGGCACCCGACGGGGAATAGGTCATTCTGCTCCAGGGCACCGGAGAAAGATTTTTTTTAACAGAGTAAATTTTGTTCTTGACAATAAAGAGAATTTTCGTTAAAATCTGCGACAAATGAATAGCCCTCGGCTGAACGAACAGGCGCGCGGAAGGAGGTGAGGCTCTGGTAACGACCGTGTCGTTGGACGATGAAGTGTTGTTCGGAACCACGTAACGAGGAGGTGGCACCATGAAGAGAACATTTACCATCACGGCTGTGGCGGGCTGCTTTGTCCTGCTCATGGTGGGCACCGCAGGGGCCCAGCAGTTTCTTGCGCAGGGATATCACAAAGAGTTCGGGGTGCACCAGTTCGACCCGGACCACCTGACCTGCCTGGACGAGGTCCATGCGGCGTACGACTTTGACCACGACGGCAAGCTCGAGTTCTTCGTGCTCACCGACGAGTCGCAGCCGAACGGTCCATACGCCGAGCTGGACGACGGCGCGTGCGTCTACCTGTATGAAGCCACAGGCAAGGACACCTACGAGTTAATTTGGACATTTAGGGACACGTCCCTGGCCACAGGCGCGGCCAGCTTTCCCACCTGTGGTGTGACCGACATGGATGGTGACGGCTGGCACGAGCTGCTCATCGGTATCCCGTATGGTGAGGGGTACCCGACCCCGGATGGCAACCCGGCGCGCCTGTACGTGTTCGAAGGCTCCCCCACGGGCCTACCCTCTTGGGATTCGCCGACCGCCACCTGGAACTTTGAGGCTAAGCCGGGCACGAACACCCGTCCTGCCGGCATGGCCGCAGCGGACATCGATGGTGATGGCGTGGCTGAGGTGGCCTGCTCCTTCCGGAACTTTAGCAGCGCAACCAAGAACGACGCCCTGATGATCTTCTCCCTGCTCGGCGAGTTCGCCGGCCCGTTCACCCAGTTCAAGATCGAGGTGATGGATACCACTACCGACGTCAATTCCATCTACGACGCCGCCATCACCGACATCGACAACGACGGCAAGTTGGAAGCACTGTTCCCGTCCTACTCCAAGGACCTCTTTGTGTTATATTATTTTAAATCCACTGACAACTACGATTACTACACCGTGCTTGGCGGCGACTTAGTATTGGCGGCAATTCACGGCACGGTCAACGTGGATCTTGACGGCGACGGGAAGAACGAGGTAGTGAGCGGCGATAACCGCGGCTACTTCGGCTTTATCGGCGACGTCACCAATCTGGCTACCATTGGCGTTGACAACCTGTTCCAGGTGGGGATGGCTTCGCCCAATGGCACGCGCGGGTTGACTGCCGGCGACTATGACGGCGACGGCAAAGCGGATGTCTTTGTGGGTGGCAACTGGTCGGGCAAGGTCTTCCGCATCGAGTATGTGGGCGGCGACAAGGCCGACTCCACCAGCTACACCTGGGAGATGATCTACCAGTACCCGCCGGACACGGCCGAGGCGCGTGTGTACGACGTCTGCTTCGCTGGCGACAACAAGAACTTTTGGCAGACGGGAAACAACACCGTCCATGACATGGACGGCGACGGTGAGCCGGAGCTGGTGATCGCCCACGAGACGGGTGACGCCGACACACAAGACTGGCTGATGATGATCGAGGGCAAGGGCGTGACGGCTGTGGAGATTAACCCTGGTGCCCAGGTGCTGAGGAGCTTCAAGCTCTATCAGAACCACCCCAATCCGTTCAATCCCGCTACGGCCATCTCCTACGAAATGCCCAGGGCCGAGTACGTGACGGTGAAGATCTACGACAGCGCCGGCAGGTTGGCCCGGACCTTGGTGGAGAACAAGTTAACGCCGGCTGGCGCACATCAGGTGGTGTGGGACGCTACTGACGATGCAGGCCGGAGCCTGCCGAGTGGCGTCTACCTCTGCCAGGTGAAGATGGTGTCCCTGAGCCTGACCCGGAACATGACCCTGGTGCGGTAGCTTCAGCAGGAGCGTACTGACAGCGGAGCCCTCTACGGCTGGGGGCTCCGCTTTTTTGTAAGCAGTCTGAGGGCGGTTGTCTGCGACCGGACGTTGAGGCAAGGCGTGGTTTCCACGGGCCGGGGACCGCTTGCCCAATCACTGTGTGGCACCTGGGGGCAAAGGGGGCGGGCGTGCACTTTTGTCTTGACAAAATTGCGACTATTCCTTATATTGCGACTCGAAGCTCCGCTCCCATTGGGTTGCGCGGGCTGCCAGCTCAATGGGGCCAGGTACAGCGGCACCTGAGGCGAGAGGCGGCTCTCCGCCTCAACCCACTAGCCGGAGGAGATCTGGTCATGAGAACTGTTACCGCTCTTGTGGGAGCGCTTGTGCTCCTTGTCCCCCTCCTCTCCGTCCACGCTGGTACTACGGGCAAAATCAGTGGCGTTGTGCGGGACAGCCAGACCGGGGATGTTTTGCCGGGCGTCAACGTCGTCGTGCAAGGGACGATGATGGGCGCAGCTACCGACGCCCAAGGACGCTACTTCATCCTCAATGTCCCCCCAGGAACCTACCAGCTCAGGGCGAGCATGATCGGCTACACCACTGCGGTGGTGGAGAACGTGCGGGTGAAAACCGACCTGACCACCGAGGTGAACTTTCAACTATCCTCGACGGTTTTGGATCTTGGGCAGACGGTGACGGTGCTGGCTGAGCGGCCCCTCATCCAGCGGGATGCTACCGCCAGCGCAGCGGTGGTCACCTCCGAAGAAATCGCTGCTGCACCGGTGGAAACCTTCCAGCAGATGGTTGAGACCAAGGCGGGTGTGTCGGTGGACCGCGATGGTGCCATCCACATCCGCGGGGGGCGCGCCGATGAGATCGCCTACATGGTCGACGGTATCACTAATGTCAACCCCTTCGACAACACCCTTGGTCTGCAAGTGGCCACCAACGCCATTGAAGAGCTGTCCATCATTAGCGGCTCCTTCAATGCCGAGTACGGACAGGCGCTGTCCGGGGTCATTAACATCCAGACCAAAGAGGGGCGGCAGTCGTATACCGGGGCGCTCTCCTTCCAGACCGGGGACATCCTCACCGACTATGGCATCGAATACAACCGGCAGATCCGTGATTACTATTCGTTTCGCCCACTCAATACTAAGGAACTGGAGGTGAGCTTCGGCGGTCCTGTGCCCGGTTTGGGCAAAAAGCTCTCCTTGTTCTTCTCCGGGCGCTACCTGGACGACGACGGGTACCTGTACGGCATCCGCCTGCACAGCCCAACTGACTTCGCCGACTCGATCCGCACCGGCGACGGCAAGATCGTGGCGATGAACCCATCGCTGCGGCGCAACCTCCAGGGGAAGCTTTCTTACTTCATTTCCCCTGGGGTAAAGCTGGAGTACACAGGCCTGTACCAGAACGACTACTGGCGCAACTATGACCATACGCGCAAATTCATCGTAGAAGGGCAATTGCAGCACTTTGAACGTGGCGAACGGCATAGCCTGAAGCTGACCCACCAGCTCTCAAGCAGGGTGTTCTATACGGTCGTGGGTTCCTACTTCTGGAACCGTTATCGCTACTACGCCTACGAGGATCCCAGAGACCCCCGATATGTGTGGAGCGGCTACTACAAAGAAGATTCCAACTATGAGTTCTACACCGGCGGCACCGTAAACAGTCGGATGGTGCAAAATGCTGTCACCATTGCCGGCAAGTTCGACATTACGGCTCAGATTGGGAGCGCCCACGAGATGAAGGCCGGCGTGGAACTGAAGCGCCACGACCTCTACCAGCACGATTACGATGTGCTTGTCGACCAGCGGGCTGAGCCCTTTGTGGATGAAAACGGCGACGGCCAGTACACACCGGGCGAGCCCTTCACCGACATCAATCTGGACGGCGCGTGGACTGCCGCCGGAGACGACAACGGCAACGGCATTCGCGGCGACATCATCGATGCTGCCGGCCGCTTCAACAACAAATACCACCACTTCCCGGTGGAGCTTGCAGCCTACGTGCAGGACAAGATCGAATTGGCAGACATGGTCCTCAACGTAGGTGTGCGCTTCGACTATTTCGATCCGGCTGCCGACTATCTGACCGGCTGGGTAGTGCAAGGGCAGCCGATCCTGAAACCGGCGTCGGTGAAGACGCAGGTGAGCCCGCGCTTCTCGCTCGCGCACCCGATCACCGACAAGGGCAAACTCTTCTTCTCCTATGGCCACTTTTTCCAGATTCCGCCGTACTCGCGACTGTACCACAATCCGGACTTTGAGGTTAAACCCGGGGTCATCGAGACCGACATAGGTAACGCCGACCTAAAGCCCCAGAAGACGGTCAGCTACGAGCTGGGGTTCGAGCAGGAACTTGCCGAGGACGTGGCATTCTACGTCAAGGCCTATTTCCGTGATATTCGTAACCTGTTGGGACAGCGTATCTACCGTTTTGCCAGCGGCGACGCCTACGCGTTTTACATCAACCGGGATTTTGGCCATGTGAAGGGGGTGACGTTGACCCTCGACAAACGGTTCTCAAACTTCTTTTCCGCCTCTGTAGACTATACCTACCAGGTGGCGGAAGGCAACGAGTCGGATCCGACGAGGACGCGGCGCGACTATCGGCTGTCTATTGAACCGCTGAAGCAGGTGGTTTACCTCGACTGGGATCAGCCTCACACCCTGCGCCTCAACGCCAACGTGGCCAAGCCCAGGAGCTGGGGTGTGAACGTGATCGGTAGGTTTGAGAGCGGCTATCCCTACACCCCGATGGGGGCCAACGAGATTGTGCGCGTGGCCACGGAGAACAGTGGTCGCAAAATCCCCATCGTCAAGTTCGACATGCACGCCTACAAGACGTTCCCGCTGCGTGTCCTTGCACAGAGACTGTACCTGACGTTGTACGTCAAGGCTTACAATCTGCTGGACCGCAAGAACGAGAACATTGTGTGGGACAGCACCGGGCGCACCGGCTACGGGTTGGCGCGGTATGGTGGGGTGATGACCGACGCCTGGGAGAACCGCCCGCACTGGTATTCCAAGCCGCGGGAGTTGTTCATGGGGGTGGCCATGGAGTTTTAGCCGGTGCCCAGAGCAGGGCAGGTATCTTGACAAACCCGTAAACGGTGGGAGCCATGATGAGCAAAGACTGGAAGCGTGTCGGGGGCCTTCTGTTGGTGGTGATGGGGGTAGTGCTCCAGGGCCTGGCCCAGCAGCCGGCGGCCGACTGGCGCCAGAAGCCCATGAAGCACTGGAGCAAGGCGGAGTTTCGCCAGTGGCAGGAAGAGCGGGCGCGCGCTGCCGCCTTAGCGAAGCCGTCTTCGCATCACGAGCGGATGTTCGGCCTGCACGACGGCAACAACGTGCGCACTCTGTTCTACAATTACGGTTCGGTGGGCGCACCAAATACTGAGCCGTCTGTGGAATGGCCCATTTACAGCGGCCGTGGCTACGGCTATGAGTTCGGGCTGTTGGTAGGGGCGGAAGTGGTGGACGCCAAGGGTGCTACTGTCCAGATCTTTAGCGATGGCATGCTCGATGGGGGCGATGACGACATCACCGGCGGCATCAATGCGTGGGGGTGGGAGCCGCTGCCTGGGTACGGGGTCTCCCCGGAGGTGTACGCCACATGGCCGAAGGCCCAGCGGGACAAAGGTGGCATTGCCATGAGCAACAGGCCGGAGACCTGGGGCGAGCTGTTCCCCAAGGATGCCAACGGAAAGCCAATGTGGCCAGGTCAGTACGGCAACAACATCATCATCGCCGACCTGGAGAGCTACTACGTGATGGACGACCGCTGGAACGCCGAGTTCGAGTACTATCCATTCGTGAACGACCCCAGCCGACGGGGGCTTGGCGTGCAGGTCACCGCGCGTGGCTACCAGTACGCCGCCTCGGTGGCGGAGGACATTATTTTCTTCCAGTTTGAGATTACCAACGTGAGCGATAAACCTTTGGATAAGGTGGTAGTCGGCATGATCGGCGACCCGCACATCGGCGGTGCGGGCGACTTTTCCGACGACTGGGCCGGGTTCATCGACACCCAGGGCAAGGACAGCTTCACCGGCGAGACCCACCGCGTCCGCAATATGGTGTACTCCTGGGACAACCCCGGTTCCAGCAACGATTTTGGCATCCCGTGGTCAGAGCTGGGCATCCTGGGCTTCAAGTTTCTGGAGAGCCCGGGCCTAGCAACCGACGGCATCGACAACGACGGTGACGGGCTTGTCGACGAGTCGCAGCGCAACAAAATTGACGACGATGGTGATTGGCAGGCAACCGATGAGCTGGCCAAGGCCGATACACCGGAAACCAACTGGTGGAACGGCATCGACGACGACGGAGATGGCCGCATCGATGATCTTGGGGACTTGGACGGCAAGTCGGATGACGTGGGCTCGGACGGGTTGGGTTGGTGGCACCCAGCCTACCCTGGGCCTGATCCTGATGGCACCGAGGGCAATGGTCGCCCAGACCCGGGGGAGCCAGATTTTGAGCACCTGGACCCCGACGAGAGCGATCAGCTGGGCTTGACCAGCTTTGCCGCGCCAGTGTACGCCACCGAAGTGGCGGCAATGGACGACAAGATGTGGCAGCGCATGACCCCGGGGACCTTCAACCCCACAGGGATTCAGCAGAACCAAGACAACATCTTCATTTTCGGCTCCGGCTATTTCTCGCTCAAGCCGGGCGAGACCGAACGCATGTCCATCGCCATCCTGTTGGGGCAGAACAAGGAGGACCTCCTCGCCAACGCCGCGGTGGCCGATTGGATCTACAAGCTCAATTTCCAATTCACCAAGCCACCTGACCCACCCAACGTGTGGGTGGTGCCCGGAGACCACAGGGTGACCGTCTACTGGGATGATGCGGCGGAAAAGTCCGTGGACCCGGTGTTTGGCGCCGACTTTGAGGGCTACAAGATCTATCGCAGCACGGACAAGATCCATTGGGGCGACCCGATCACCAATAATCGCGGCGTGCAGGTTGGGTTCGTGCCCTTGGCGCAATTCGATGCCGTCAACAACATCGAGGGCACCCACCCGGTGGAGTTTGAGAGCGGCCTCCACTTCTATTTGGGCAAGAACACGGGCCTGGTGCACTCCTACACGGATACCGGACTCGTCAACGGGCTCACCTACTACTACGCGGTAACCGCCTACGACCGGGGCAGCGTGGAAGGCAACGTGCCACCCCTGGAGTGCCCGAGGATTATCGATGGCCCCAACGTCAAGGCTGCCGTGCCCACGGCGCCTGCGGCGGGCTTGGTGGATGCTACGTGCATCATGACCCATAGCGCAGGCTACAGCACTGGCCAGCTGAACGTGCGGGTCCTGGATCGCACCATGGTTGACACCACCACATACCTGGTCGGGTTTACCGCGGTGACCAACCAACCCACCTACGTGCACGTCACAACGGCAGGCGGTCAGCAGGTGCTGCAGCCGCTCAAGGTGAGGGACATCGAGACGCTGTGGAACGGCACCTTCCGGTTTGGACCTTATGAGGCGCAGATCAAAGATGTGGCCATTGTGGCCGTAGACTCGGTGAAGTGGACCGTGGGACCGGCGGTATTTGACCTGCGGGCGCTGGCGTTCGCCGGTGGCAAGAAGGTGCCCAGAGATATCGAGATCCGCTTCTTTGATACCGTCCGCGATACTTCCGTGTTCGTTAACCCCCAGCCGGTGACTTTCGAAGTGTGGAACGCGAGCGAGGGGAAAAAGTTGGACATGGTGTTCTACGACAACGACAACAGCCATACGCCAACTGTCGGCGACAAGGTGGTGGCGCTGGTGCGCGATGGCACCACCCAAAAGGGCACGTGGGAGGTAACGTTCCTCAGGCCAGCACAGCCCTCCCCTTACGACACCCCTCGTCCGAACTCGGTTATCCGGGTCTTTATCGCCAAGCCGTTCGAGAGCATTGATCGCTACACCGTGCAGGGCCAGCCTGCTCAGATTGCGATTCCCAAGGAGGAGGCTGCCAAGAACAAGTTGCTGGATATGATTGCGGTGGTACCCAATCCATA
>JBBIKH010000019.1:0-2246 GCA_037445575.1 bacterium | reverse complement strand
TCGAAAAGCCGCCTCCGGAAGTGTTCTCGGTTGGGCGCGGCGAGCGTCGCGTTGACTTTATTTTTTTTAATGATTAGTGGACCATCGTGATCTACACAGTGGCCGGAGAACACGTGGCGACCATCGAGCACCATAGCACGGTCTTCGATGGCTCGCAAAGCTGGAATCTGTTGTCCAAGGACGGTCTGGAGATCGCCTCCGGCATCTACATCTACCATGTGGAGGCGCCTGGCTTTGGTCAGAAGATCGGCCGCCTCGCCGTGATCAAGTGAAAAGGCGGGCGAGTCAGACAACAACTGCTCCCTTCTTGGTGGAGGGCTGAGATGAAAAATGGAGCTTGGGCACTGCTGATCGTGGCGCTGGTGGGCGCTTGTTGTGGGGATGGCCTTGCGCAGGTGACCAAATCGGGCACCACCTGCGCGCAGTTCTTGAAAATCGGTGTGGGCGCGCGTGCCACCGCCATGGGCGAAGCATTTGTGGCCACCGCGAACGACGTGCATGCCATCTACTGGAATCCGGCGGGCCTGACGCAGCTGCAAGGGAATCAAGCCACATTCATGCACGTGGAGTGGCTGGCAGATATCAGCTATGACTTTGCTGCTCTTGCTGTGCCACTGGGCAGTGCCGGTACGGTGGGGCTGTTTGTCACCTCGCTTGCCGTGCCGGATGACAAAGTGCGCACCGTGTTTGAGCCCGAAGGCACCGGGGAGTTGTTCGGCGCCAACGACCTCGCCCTGGGTCTGTCCTACGCGCGCTCGCTGACCGATCGGTTCGCCATCGGCTTCAACGGCAAGTTCATCCGCCAGAACATCTGGAGCATGTCCTCGAGCGCGGTGGCCCTGGACATCGGCACCTTCTTCCGCAGCAAGTACCGCGACCTGAAGATCGGCGTCTGTATGGCCAATTTCGGTACCAAAGCACGGATGGAAGGACGTGCCAATCTCCTGTACGTAGACCCGGACCGCACCATCGAGGGGAACAACGACCAGATCAGGGCCGCCTTGGAGGTGAACCGCTGGGATCTGCCTTTGAGCCTTAAGATCGGTATCAGCTTTGATGTGCTCCGCACTGGATTCAATCGGCTGACGGTCGCTGCCGATGCCGTAACTTTGAGTACCTGAATGCCGGCTTTGAGTATGCGGTGCGGGAGATGGTCTTCCTGCGGGGCGGCTACCGCGGCGTAGGAATGGACGAGTTGGAAGGCGGACTGACGGTGGGGGGAGGGGTGCGCTGGGCGTTCGGCGGTGCCGCCAGCGTGGCGTTGGACTATGCCTATGCCGATTTCGGCCGCCTCACCGGGGTGCACCGATACTCTATCGTGGTGGGCTTTTGACGTCGATCCAAACTGCCAGAACTACCGCCGCCTCCCAGGCAGCTGTGACCAGGGAAGGAGGAAGAGAGGAGCAATGAAGAGACTATTCCTGCTGTTCGCCGTGATAGCGATGGTCGCCGGCGCGGCAATGGCCGGCACCACCGGCAAGATCGCCGGGCGCGTGACCGATGCGCAAACCAACGAGCCACTGCCCGGCGTCAACGTGGTGTTGGAAGGGACCACTATGGGCGCAGCCACCGATGCCCAGGGACGGTATGTGATTCTCAACGTCCCGCCGGGCACGTATGTGGTGCGCATGAGCATGATGGGGTACAAGAGCATGCGTCTCACGGATGTGCGCGTGAGTGTCGACCACACCACTGAGATCAATGCTGAACTTGAGGCCACCGTGCTGCTGGGTGAGACGGTGACGGTGACTGCGGAGCGCCCGCTCATCCAGATGGATGCCACCTCCAGCAGGGCAGTGGTGGGCGCTGAGCAGATCCAGCAGATGCCGGTGGACAACTTTTTCCAGGTGCTGGAGCTACAGGCGGGGGTGGTGCGCGGCAGCGGCGGCGAGATCCACATCCGCGGCGGGCGGGCCGGTGAAATCGCCTACCTGGTCGACGGCATCTCGGTCACCGATGGCTTTAACTCCAGCATGGCCGTCTCCGTGGAGAACAATGCCATCCAGGAGCTGGAGCTGGTGAGCGGCACTTTCAATGCCGAATACGGACAGGCCATGTCCGGGGTGGTCAATATCGTGACCAAAGAAGGTGCGTCCTACTACAGCGGGGAGGCTGCCGTCTACCTTGGCGATTATGTGAGCCGCGACACCTCAGTGTTCTACCACATCAACGACGTCGACCCGCTGGCAACGGTGGACGCGCGGGCAAGCCTGAGCGGTCCTCTGCCGGGTCTGAAGGGCAAGGGG
>JBBIKH010000018.1:0-27006 GCA_037445575.1 bacterium | reverse complement strand
GTCAGACAGAGGCCAATGCCCACGACTCTTGCCCACTTCATATCTCTCCCTCCTGCAGTGGCCGTCGATACCCATCTTTAGTCACGATGGCAATAGAGCTCTTTTAAATTGTAAGCAATTTCACGGAAAAAGTCAAGCAAAGTTGCTGTTGGCACCGGTGATGCTCCACGGCGGCTAGGGTTCTCTGCTTGGGCGTTCCCCTGCCACTACATGATCTTTCCCGCGAGCCGTTTCCGGGACGGACTCCTATTCTCGGAAATAGTGGTTCCGTTTGAGCGCCCGGTTTTGTACACTTGTTGCGCGGAGGGCTCAGAATGAAGACGCACACATACGGGCTGTTATTGACGGCCCTACTCGGCTTAGGGCACGGCATCGCTGCGGCCCAGACCATCAGCGGCGTGGTGCTTGATCGCAGCACTGGCCAACCCCTTGATAGCGTGCGGGTGCTCATCGTCGAGAAAGCGAGCAACTTTCGCGACTCCACGCTAACCGACGCTGCAGGTCAATGGCGCTACGTTCTGAGCACCGGGCTGACACCGCAGCCGGTAGCACCACCGGCGGACTTTGCCGTGTCACCCTTCTACCCGAACCCCTTCTCCCCCACGACTTCGCTGACCCTCCACCTCGCGCGGCCTGGCAGGGTCAGCGCAGCGGTCTATGACATGCGCGGGCGCCTGGTGGAGGAATGCACCCTCTACCTTCCTGCCGGTGCCAGTACTATCCGCTGGGAAGGTGGGGGAAGCGCGGGGATGTACGTGGCACGCATAACCAGCGGTGAACAGGTCGTCTGCCGCAAGGTGGTCCAGCTCCTGCCCGGAAGTGGCAGCGGCCGCTTGTTCCTCTCCTCCACCGCGCCGGAACCTGTGGCACCTCAGTCAAAGCATTCTGGCGGAGATTTCCTGCTTACCTTCAGCAAGTTTGCCTATGTGCCTGACACCCTTGTGGTGCAGGCAGAGGCAGGCACCTGGCTTGTCACCCATTTGCAGAC
Organism: bacterium; assembly: GCA_037445575.1. Classification (GTDB taxonomy): domain Bacteria; phylum Zhuqueibacterota; class Zhuqueibacteria; order JANLFK01; family Oleimicrobiaceae; genus Oleimicrobium. The sequence continues at coordinate 26,018 of JBBIKH010000018.1, read as the reverse complement.
CATCCACGCACATGCCGTTGTGGCTGACCTGCACAACGATATCCTGTACAAAATAGCCGAAGAGGGACCCTACCACCTCGGCGATCTGCACACCTACAATCACACCGACATTCCACGGCTGATGCAAGGGGGTATTGACATTCAGGTCTTTGCCATTTGGATTGACCCAGATCGGTACGGGTCCCACCCGTTTACCAGGGCCATGGAGTACGTCGCTCTGTGGCGGCAGGAGATCACCGCGAACCAGGAGCACATCGGGCAGGCAGCCGATTGGCTCGAGCTTCACCAGACCTTAGCGGAGGGACGCATTGCGGGCATTCTCGCCGTCGAGGGTGGACATGTCATCGAAAATTCCCTGGCCAAGCTGCGCGCCCTGTACGCCGCAGGCGTGCGCTGCCTGACCATTACCTGGAACAACAGCACCGACTGTGCCGTGTCTGCTTCTGACCCGCGTTCCGCTTCCGTGGGACTTTCACCTTTTGGCAGGGAGGTCATTGCCCTCATGGATTCGCTGGGGATGATCATCGATGTCTCGCACACGGGTGAGCAGACGATCCGCGACATCTTGGCTTTGACGCACAAGCCCATCGTTGCCAGCCACTCGGGTGCCCGGGCACTTCGCGACCATGTGCGCAACCTACGGGATGAGCAGATCATAGCCCTCGCCGCCACAGGTGGGGTCGTGGGCGTGGTCTTTTACCCGATCTTCCTTGTCTCCGGCAACCAGCGTGCGGACGTGAACACGGTGGCCGACCACATCGACTACATCGCGCGCTTGGTTGGCGTGGACCATGTGGGAATCGGCTCGGACTTTGACGGCATAGGCCGTACACCCCAGGGACTGGAGGACTGCTCTCGCCTGCCCAACCTCACGTGGACCCTCCTCCGGCGCGGCTATACTATGCAGGAGGTCGAAAAGATCCTGGGGGGCAACTTCTTGCGCGTGTTCAGGTCCGTGGGTGGTGAGGGTCAGCTCTACCTGACCGCCGCCGATGGGCAAATACCTTAGCCGGGCCCGGCCTCTGCCCCCTTAGGTGCTCTGCAGGCGGCAGGTGTCCCGTACCACCGCCTGCCATCGCTTGGCTTCCTCCAGCATTGCGGCCGGCGAGGCGATGTCCTTGGTCAACGCCGAACCACAGAACACGCCCTCCGGATCCAGCGCTGCGATCTTTGGCAGATTCTGGAAAGTCACTCCACCCGTGTAGATGACAGTCAGTCCACTGAAAGGACCCTTCCATGCTTTGGCCAGTTCCACGTACAGAGTGCTCCCCGTCGCCGCAGGAAAGAGCTTGTAGACCCACTGATAGGGGTAAAGCGTCTTCAGCTGCTCGAACTCGCAGCCGTAGAGCTCTGCCTTTTGCGCCAGCTGCTTGCCTACGTCCCCCAGACCCCCAGGCACAGCCATCACGTCGCGCTCCACGCAGACCTGAACCACGGAAGGCACATAGTCGGCGGAAACCACTCCTGCCACCCCGGCCTCAATGGCCTGCTCTGCCTGCCGCGGCGTCATCACCGTACCGGCGAGTATCAAGGCGTCCGGGTGCTTGCTCATCACGGCGCGCAGGCCATCCAGGGCGGCAGCGGAGCGAAATGCAACCTCCAGGACCACGCCAACCGGGTCGAGGGTCTCGAAGGCGGTGACACACTCGGCTGCCGTCCGCGCCGTGAGAAGGGCGATTAGGCGGTTCTGCTTGAGGCGCTCGAAAACCTTCTGCGACTTGTGCATTGCGGCACCTCCTGCCATTCTTTCTCTCAGCGGATGATGTTGTCCTGCCGGAATTCGTTCCAGACGTTCTCGAACCAGACGTCTTCCCGCGGGATGGGGCGCACCGGGACCCACCTGGTCTGTGGCGCGCCGGTTTCATCCAGCTGCACCTCCAGGATGTGGCGGTTCACGAAGGCCTCCGGGTCGGTGAGACTAAACCGCCACTCATCCGACAGTTCCGCGCAGGGGGCTTCGCCCGCCGGGTCGAGCACCAGGTACGAGCCGCGGCTGCGCCCACCCTTGGCCAGGTACTCTTTCATGGCCTCAAGGTACACGGCATGGGTCAAACAGAGATCCAGGTTGCGGAACGCCTCAGGAAGTTCGCGCGGGCTCCGCACGCCCAACGTTGCGCGCAGGGTCCCCAATTGCGCCCATGCCTCCGCCGCAGCCCTTGTCACACCCTCGACGCTGCGGATATGGGCACCGTAGGAGGACATCCTTTCTTGGAATTCCTGGCGTACCCGTGCACCCAAGGCTCGGTCGCGCGTCGGCTCCTCCAGCATGCGCTTGGCGAGCTCCAGTTTGGCTTCCACCTGCTCGCGGACCTTCTCGGCAAACCAGGCATCGCCCGGCGGTTCCTCCGCGTAGCGCTTGGCGATGAACGTCGCTGCACGCAGGCTTCCCACCTGACCGGAATTGAGCGCCGAGCCCCCAGGACGATAGACGCCGTGCGTGCCATTGACCTCCCCCACAGGGAACAAATGTTTGATATTGGACTCCCACCAGATGTTCCCCTGCAGGCCACCGTTGTTGTGCTGGGCACACACCGCAATCTCCAAATACTCCTTGGCGATGTCGATGCCGTGGCTCTTGTAGAGGTCAATGGCAGGCTGGTTCATCTTTGCCAGGCGTTGAATGGGGGTATCCAAGAGCGCCCCTGATCGCTCCAGGTAGGCGCGCGCCTCCTCTCCCAGACAGTCGAGACTGAATTCCTCCAACACCCCTGCACCGCTTGGGTTGCGCGTGAAATCCATGAACACCCGCCGGCCTTTGCGCACCGTCTACTGGTAGACCTTAATGTCGATCAAGGACGAGCCGTGGTCGCGCACCTTGCGCGGGTCAAAGGGCCATTGATAGCCCTTCAAAAAGATGGCTGTGGCCAACGCTCCCATGGTCGGGAAGTAGGAGTTGAGAAACTCACGCTCATTGCTACCGTCCGGGGCGGTAGACACATAGCGGGGGATCACCTGCTGGTAGGTGCCGGAGACGTTCCATCGAAAGCCGATGGACGCCAACCCGTACTGCCATTCGGTAAGGTTTTGTGCGATGGCGCCGATCTCAAGAGCCATGCCCGTCGCGCCAAGTTGGCTCTCGGGATAGACGGAGGCGCGATAGATCCCTGCCGGCCCGCCGGTAGCCAGGACGACGTTCACCGCGTTGAATAGTACAAGCCCAAATCGTTCGTTCTCAAGCTCGTTCAGGTTCAAGGCCAACGCGCCGATCACCCTCTTACCCCCATCGACCTCCTCCGTCAACAGCGCGATGACCTGGTGGCGATCCAGCACCGGGATACCCTTTTTCTGTACATCACGGGCCAGCGCTTGGAACATGAGTTGCGAAGTGAGCGGCCCGGCGGAGGTGGCGCGTTGCCGCGGGTCGTGATCGGTCTTGTATCCCACAAACGCCCCATAGCGATCGTGAGGGAAAGGCACCCCCAGGCTCACCAGATGGAAAAAGGCCTGGAGCGAGTTCTGGGCTTCGCACAGGGCGATGTCGCCGTGCATGCAGCCCCCTTGCGACAGATCCCGCGCCATGTCCAGCGCGCAGTCCGGCATATCGCCGGAGAGTGACAACTTGTAGTAGGTCTGCTTGTCCGAGCCGGTATTGTTTGACGTACCCCCTCCCCACTGATCGGTGACGATGAGGACGTCCTTCTGCCCCTTGTCCACCAAGGTCACCGCTGCATTCAGCCCGGCGGCACCGCTCCCTATGACCAGGGTATTGCAGCGGTACACGGGCAGGCGTAACCCCTCAATACTGACCTCAGACTTGACCATCGACCTCACTCCTTCTCGGAAAGTGCGAACATGGATCACAAGCGGCGGAGGTGAAAACCACCGTCGACGTTAATGACTTCTCCAGTTGAAAACGGAAACGCCCCCGAGGCAATAGCGGCAACCGCCTTGCCAATGTCCTCGGGCAACCCCCACCGCGCGATGGGGGTGAGTCCGCCGGCAATCAATCCGTCGTACTTCTCTTTGACGGCCCTGGTCATATCGGTGGCGATAATGCCGGGCCGGATCTCATACACGTTGATCCCGTATTCGGCCAGTCGGTCGGCAAAGAGCTTGGTCATCATGGACACGCCAGCCTTGGAAATACAATATTCGCCTCGCGACGGCGAAGAGGTGTAGGCGGAGATGGAAGAGATGTTGACGATCTTGGGACTCCGCTCAGGGTGCTGTTGTTTCTGCTCGATCATCCAGTTGGCGACCATCTGGGTCAAGAAATACGGGCCCTTCAGGTTGATCGCCAGCACGCGATCAAAGCTCTCCTCGCTAGCTTGAAGGATGTCCATGCGCTGCGCGGGGGCAACGCCGGCATTGTTCACCAGCAGGTCAAGCCTTCCGAAATGGTCCCGGCACTCCTTGACCAGGCGTGCGCGGTCGTCGCTCTTGGAAATATCCGCCTTGACATACAACACCTCTGCGCCCAGATCGCGGAGCACCTTCATCGTCTCTCCAGCAACCTCAGGCTCCACTACGTCATCCACTACGAGATCGAACTGGACTTTGGCGAGCGCCTCGGCAATGCCTCTCCCGATGCCGCGGGCTGCTCCAGTAACAAGGGCTACTTGGCGCATGATGCCTCCTCCCGCAAATAGGCGTCAATTTCCTCAGCTGCAGCCAGGCCATCCGCCACCGCCTGCACGGCAGTCGCACCTCCATTGACGATGTCCCCGCCGGCAAACACTCCCCGCCGGCTCGTGGCATGATGACCCGGCCCAATGAGGACCAAATTCTGCGGGCTCAATTTGACTCCCGGCAGCATCTTGGACAAGTCGTCCGGGGCCTTTTGTCCCAAAGCTTCAATCACCATGTCGGTCTTGATTTCGAATTCGGTGCCGGGGATCTCTATGGGGGCGCAGAACCCGCGCGCATCTGGCTCGGCAAGCTCCACGTGCGCCAGGCGCACCGCCCTCACCCTTCCATCTTCGGCCGCGTACCCCTTCGGCATGAAAAGATTGAGGAAATGAATATCGGCGAGCAGTGCGGACTGCTTTTCGGACAGCCAGGCCGGCATGGTGGAGTACGACTCGAAGCAGATCACATAGACGTTCCGGGCACCGCACCTCTTGGCGGTGATGGCCGCGTCCATGCCCGTATTCCCCCCGCCTATCACCGCGACGGTGCGCGGCACCTCTACCCTGCCCCTTTGCTTTGCTTCCGCCAGAAAATCGATGGCGCTCACCAGATTCTCGTAGGTGCGGTCCGCCAACGTCTTGCCTTGCGGCAGGCCCATAGCCAAAAACACGGCGTCGAAGGTCTGCAGGAGCTCATCCAGGTTGTGGTCCACCGTCAATGGCGACTGGTACCGCACTTCGAGCCGACCCGGTGGCAACAGCTTGAGAAGGGTCTCCACCTCTTGGTCGGCTCGATCATAGGGGATGCGGTAAGCGGGCACCAGATGCCGGACCACGCCTCCCGGGCGCGGCGCACTCTCGCGCACCTCCACCTGGTGGCCCTTGCGGACCAGAGCAATGGCGCAGCTCAAACCTGCGGGGCCCGCACCGACCACAGCAACGCGCTTGCCAGAGGACTGCGGCGGTACCATCTGCTGCACCAGCCCCCTTTCCCGCGCCTCCTTGGCCAAGACGAGCTGCACGTCCCGGACAGCCACCGCATTGTCGGTAAGGATCTTTTCCACGCAGGCCCCCTCGCAGAGGACCTCGGTGGGACAAATGTAAGCGCACATCTCCGGCAGCACGTTGCGCTCTGTCATGATCTTGTACCCCCGTTCAATGTCCCCTTCCGCAAAAGCTTTGATGAAGCCGGGGACATCGATCTGGGCAGGGCAGGCGCGCTGACAGAACGGCGTAGCGCAATTGCGGCACCGCTCGGCCTCTTCCCGCAAGCGGTCCGCCGCAAGCCTCCGCCCCTCGCGATAGTGGCGGCTGTAGATCTCCTTATCATGGATCACGCAGCCCGTGCTCAGCCCGTCACGCATGATCTGCGTGCACGCCGAACAGGAGATACAACACTTGTACGGGTCCATCGCGCCAGCGCTTTCCAAGTCCCGGACAAAGTCAGGGTAGGCCAACGCTCCGCGTCCAAGGCCAATGAGCGTCGCCCAGCCCTGCCGGACCACACCTGCTGCCACGTTGGGCAAGAAGAATCGAAGCCAGGAGTAGCCGGAGCCGACCACCGGCAGCTCAGGGTAAGCTTTCTGAACGTCGCGGGTGATGCGAAGGAAAAGCTCAATCCCTTCGAGAGGATGAACGTCGGGGATATAGCCCCCTTTGATGGGAAAATCGAACGGACGGCCGTAATGGGGGTTGTAGTAAGGGTTTCCGATCGACAAGTTCAAAACCGGCATCCCCAGCCCTTTGAGCAGGCCCACGAGCTGCAAGGGCTCGGCCAGGTCAGGTACGCGATGGTCCTCCTTGGAGACGCCAAAGCCATATGGGTACTCAATCGCGTCGTACACGTTGAGCCTGGTGGTAACAAACACACTGGGAACTTCCTCGCCAATCCTCTGCATCACCTCGCGCAAGAAGCGTGTGCGATTTTCGAAGGAACCGCCGTATCTGCTGTTCTCCCTGGTGAATGAGGCCAGGAGCTCCGAAACGAGGTACCGGTGGCAGGCCTTTACGTCCACGCCGTCGAAACCGGCCTGGGCGGCAAGTTTCGCCGCGCTCACATACATGTCCTGAAGCCTGTCCAACTCGGCATCGCCGATAAGGGGGTAGTCAGCGGGCAGTTGGTGTAGCGGATCAAGCACTTTGCTATGGTGGGCGATGATGGGCGCGGGTTTGCCGGTGGGTTTTGCATAGCGTCCGGAGTGGGTCAACTGGAGCACGCACACGAGGTGACGATTGGCCCCAAAGGCCTCGCGCGCGGCTTGTCGCGTCTGCTCCACCAGGCGAGCAAAGTCATCCACATTGTCGGGGTGAATCCAAAGCTGCCGGGGGTTCGACCTGCCCTCGGGAACGACCGCGGTGGCCTCAAACCAGATGAAGGCGCTCCCCCCCGCTGCGTACCGCCGGTAGCGGCGAAAGGTCAAATCCCCTGGCCCGCCGTTCGGCCCTGCGTCAAACCCCTCGATAGGGTGCACCAGGAAGCGGTTGGCCAACTGCCGACCAGCAACGGTAGGCGTATCAAAGAGCACCTTTACATCTTCATCCCAGGGCAACGTGATCCCCAGCTCCTGAAGCTTGGCGAAAAGCTCCTTCTTGGTCTTGAATCTAAATCGCTGATGTTGCGCCATTTCGCCATCACCCTCCAGTCATCAAGATTCTTCACCGAATCGATCTCAGCTGCCGACCCAAAGGACGCCCGGCCAGAAGAAATGCGCGCTGCGCCTCCGGCGGGGGACGGCAAATATAGAAAAAGACGGGGGAAATTCAAAGGGAATATTGCCTGGCCACTGGATCGGTATGTCCCGCCCGGGATCTGCTCCCGAAGCAAGCCGCCTTCCGCTCAGAGGTGCACCCTCAGTACTGTCTGAGGGAACATAAAGGCCCCGAAGCAATGCCCTGTGACAGCGGCCACAGACACCGGCCGCTCCAAAACGGTGAAAGAGCGCCTTGCTCTCTGCCCTTGATGAGGGTCTGCCACCCACCCATGCCCGAAAAGCTGGCTGTATTGCATGAGGGAAACGCGCTATTGTCAGCTGTGTACGTCACATAGGCTCGGCAGCTGATGCGATGTCATGGCGTTGCCACTTGAGGCCTCTGATGCCTACCTCTTAGACAAGCTCCTTGGTTGGCCGCTGCCAGGAAGCGGTGTGGAACCTCCTGGCACCCTGGGTCCGCCGCAGACGCGGAATACGAGAAGCGAGCCGGAGGGAACAATCGTAGGCAGGACCGCGGGTTCTCACCATGAGAGATGCCTACCGCGAAAGGGCTGCAGCCTTTCAGGTCGCCGTACCCACACGTCGACGGCCCGCGGTTGTCCACGGACTGGCAGTGGTCCGTCTACAATGTGAGGAAGACTTCCATCGCCAGGCAGACCGAGCGGTACCCGCCATCCACGCGGCGCAAACCGACAAGCCGAGAGCACAGAAGATCCTTCGGCGCACCAGAAACCGCAAGCGCCCCGACGGAGCCTTTTCCCGCCTGCCTGGGGCCGTTGCCAGCGAAATTGCCTTCGACTGAGACTTTGCGACGAGCCGGCGGGCAGCGCCGTGTCCCCCCTTGCAGAAACCCAGTGGCGGCCTGTTCCTACCGGCGAATTGGCTGGCGAATAACCGTCCGTAGCTTCTCTGGGGCAGTCCTGCGCGGATCGCTCAGGTAAATCTCATGATGCCGTCCGCTCGGCTGATAACCGTTCTCCGCTATGAATTGGTGCAACCTGGCGATTGTCGGTTCTTCCGCAGCATAGGGCCCGATGTGCATGATCTGCGCCGACAACCCCTCGTGGTAGCTTTCGAATAGCACCCGTGCAAGTGCGGCAGCGGGCTTCTTTTTCCTAACTTCGCCAAGCGCCTCCGCCACTGCCTCGGCCACCACATAGTCAGGTTGCCTGATCATCGCCACCCACTTCCAGAGCCCCTTGTTGCTCATGTTGAACTGGCTGGGGTCGTCCGTCCACCACAACCCCTCTAAAGGCATAACCCCATAGTCGACGCCTGTGCTCCTTTTCACCCTGAACTTGAGCGCATAGGAGAGGGCAAAAAGCACCTCCACTGCCTCTTGGTACTCTGGGGAAGTGTTTGGGTCACCGCTGCCGCTGACCATCAGAAAGTTCATCGGCGGCACATCCACCACCGAAACCTCGCTGGCCGATGGGTTGTAGAGGTGCTTCCAGTCCTTCTTGAGATCCACCTTGGCCATGACAGGCCTCCTTTCGGCGAAATTGTCGTCTCGCGACGTGGATCAGATCCCTCGGTGCTCCTATCCCTTGTGTTCAGCGGGCAGTACCCTTGCGAGCACCGAGCCTTTTCTGCACCGCCTCACTCACGAGCTCCCGGCGCGCATCGGAGGCTATCCAGCGCGCCGCACGAGAATCCATCTGCCCGATCTCCTCCGCTGCCTGCAGTGCTGCCTTGTTCAAAGCGTGGTTTCGCTTGCCGATGTTGCGCAACGCCCAACTGACCGCCTTCTTGACATAGTTGCGCGGATCCGTTGCTCCTCGAATTATCACGGGTAACAGCTCGAGAAACTTCTCGTCGCTTGCTGTCTTGTCGCACCAGGCCAGACAAGCGATCAGCGCATAGGCGGCTCGCCTGACGTACTCCTCCTCACGCTCAGACCATTCAACTATCTTTTTCCAGGCGAGGGGAGTCTTTTGGAACAGGTTCATGCACACTTGGTCGCACACATCCCAGGAGTTGAACCCCAGCACCCACTCCTCCATCTGTTGCTCAGTCACTTCCTCAGGGCGGTCGATCATGCTGGCTACCATTCTCGCCTCGGGTATCCCTGTCTCCCATAACCTCAGGGCCAGCTCATGCTCTCTTCCAATCTTTCTTGCTATCTTGCGCATGTCGGGCACAGAGACCCCCAACCGCTGCTCTGGGGTCATGCCGAAGCGCGCCATACCCGCGATCTGCTCGGGTCTGGCGTGCGACCGGAGTTTGTTGAGCACCTCGTCCACGGATGACATGTTTGCCTCCACGGTATCGTTTTCGCTGCCGTGCAACGGCACCCCAGACTGAACGCTCGTGCGCACGCATCGCCGCAACGGCACAGCTGGTGGCCTCTCCGCGCCGCAGGCATGCGGGGCTGTCCGGCCCCAAAACCATAGCACAGTAATCCTGCCAACCGCCTTTTCTATCTCATGGGCGCCTCCCCCTACAGCTTCCAAAAGAGCGCGAGTCCCGCGAGCAATGTCAGAAAGCACACGATCGTCAGCCGCCAGCCAATACGGAAAAAGTCCCCGAACGTATAGTTGGCTGGCCCTATCATCAGGATGTTCACCGGATGTGCGATGGGGGTGAAGAACGATGCCGAGCAGGCGATGGCCGTGGCCACGGCAACCGCCTGGGGATTGGTCTGTTGGCTCACGGCTGCGCTGATCATGATCGGTCCAGTCACCAGGGCGGTAACCTGGCCGCCCATCACCTGTGTCAGGGCGGCCGTGAGGAGATAGCCCGCTGCAGCCAAGCCGAGTGGCCCCAGCGGAGAAACGGCCGGGACTACGGCTTGCGCTATTTGCGCAGCAAGACCGGTCTGAACCATCGCCAAACTCAGCGGATACATGCCCGCCACCAGAAAAATGGCCTGCCATTCCACTCCCCGGTAGGCTTCTTCCATACTCAGCGCGCCGCTGAGCAGCACCAGGATTGCCGCGGCAAGCATGGAAAAGTGCACCGGTAGGCCACAGATCGACGCCACAACGCCGGCAACGATCAGGCCCATCGTCAGTGTCGCTTGCACCAGCTGGACCGGCTGGTCAGAGGGATCAGGCTCCAGCACGAGAAAATCCGGGCTGCACTGCAGGCGCTTCAGTCGGGAGCGGGGGCCGATCACCAAGAGGGAGTCACCCAGACGCAGCGCAAAGTCGCCCAGGTCAGTGCGGTGGCTGCGCCCATCTCGATACAGGGCCACGGCGGTAAACCCATACCGAGTGCGAAACTCCAGCTCACGCAAGGTGCGGCCTAAAGCTTGTGAATGGGGGGCGGGCAGCACTTCCACCATCGACACACCGCGGGCGCTGATGCGGTCATCGCCGTTGCTGCGGCCGAGCTTGATGCCCATCTCGGTCAGTTTCTGCACACGTTCTCGTGCCCCACAATCAACAGGATGTCATTGGCGCGAATCACCTGCTCAGGTGGAGGCGAAAAGATGGCCTGCCGGCCCTGCAACACACCGGCTACCGTCACTCCCAAGCGCTGACCCAACTGAATCTCGGCCAACGTCAGGTTGGCGAGCGGCGAATCAGGCAGCACCACAGCTTCCCACAAGCGCTCGCCGAGCCCGTAGTAGTCCTCAAGGGCGCTGTTAGTGTAGCGGACCATCATCATTTCTGGCGGGGGCTGCCGTTCGGGGAGCAAGCGTGGCCCGAACAATCCCAGGAAAACGATGCCGGCGAAAGCGATCAGGCCTCCGGTTGGGGCAAAGTCCAATATGCGCAGCATAGCCTGCGGTGGTTGAGCCGTGGTCAGCAGGTTACTCATGATGATGTTGGCCGTAGTGAAATAAGTGGCACTTCCGCCCAACAAGCTGCCATAGGCAACAGGAATCAGGAGTCTGCTCGGTTTGATGCCGGTGCGCCGGCAGGTCTCCATAGCACTGGGCAACAGCAACGCACCTGCAGCCAAGTTGTTCATGAACAACGAGAGGAAAGCCGTGCTGGCCGCGTACAAGACGATTAGGCGCCGTTCCGAACCGCCGCCCAGGTCTATGACCCGTCGCGCAACCCAACGCGTGACGCCAGATTCCCCCAACGAGCGGGTGATGATAAACAGGCTGAGAAGCGTCCAGACCGCGGGTGCAGCCAGTCCGGACATCGCCTTTGTCGCGGCCTGGGGAGTGTGCACCGGGCCCAGGAGGCCTAATCCCACAAATTGTCCCAGCGCCAGCAGCAGAGCGATCAGCAGGGCTGCAAGATCTGCGCGCAGGCGATTGCGTGCCACAAGGATGAGCGGGATGGTGATGGTGACAATCAAGAACATCTGCGAAGGACTCACCGCAAACCTCCTGGCAAGGCAATCGTCAGAAAAATCCCGCACCAGGTCATGCTATCCACTGTCCGGCCAAAAACCAGCTCTGGGAAAATGCGCTGTCGCCGTTTTCTCGAAACGGCGCCGTCGCTCAATACCAGCGCATCATTCGTTGCTGCGCCCGAGCTGCGCAAGCCCCCGTCTTCCCAAACCAAGGGTGTGCAGTTCGCCCCTAGAGTAGGGCTTGTCTCTGGGATTCTTCGTGGCCACCGAGGCAAAGCTGCCAAAGTCGTGTAATCGGTCGTTTTGCCGGCCGGAGCCAAACCGCATAGCGCCCCTCAAGCCCGGCGGAGGCACACTTGCCTGCGCCAGCTCCCCCGCAGATGGGCAAGTGCCTTACCCTTGCCAGGGGTTGAGCCCTGGGCGGCAGCCGCGCCCACAGGTTGGAAGGGCAGAGCCCGAGTCGCACAACTCCGGGGCCCAGTACGGGAGCATGCCAGCGAAGACCAAAGACGCAAGAAGACCCGCTCGACCTCTCCCGCTGACTGCAATGGCCGGCTCCTGTCGTGCTCTGCAGCGCCTTTAGCACGAGTTGCAGGTGCTGCACTCGCTCATTCCCGCAACGGCTTCTCCGCCAGCACCCGCTCAATGTGGAGTCCCAGTATGGACACAACGCACATGTCGAGAATGCGAAACCCCGCACGCTCCAGCGACTGGCGCACGAGGATGGGACGGCAGTCGACATATTGCGGAAGCTTCTTGTGAAGCCACTCGTACGTCTTCGCCACCAAGTTGTGCCCGCCTCTTTTTGACAAGGCGACGACGCACACACGACCACGTGCGCGTAGGATTCGGCGACACTCCGCCAGGACACGCTGGATTTCCCGATCCGCGAACAGCTCCAGGGCAAAACTCATGAAGATGCCGTTGAATGAGTCCGGCTTGAATGGGAACTGGCGAGCATCGCCGCGCACCAGGGCGACCCGGCCCGTTACCGATGCCCTCTCCGCCCGGCGTCGGGCCAAGGCGAGCATCCGTGGCGAGAGGTCAAGGCCATAGATTTTGCCCGAACGGCCCACGATTTGAGATAGGGCCACAATAGCGCGGCCGCTCCCACAGCCAATGTCGAGAATCGCGTCCCCTGGAGCTGGCCGAAGGGCACGAACGCCGGCATTGCGGTGCCTGTCTTCGAAGCCGTTGGCGAGCAGGTCGTACCAGCGGCCCATGCGATCATAGACAGACTCTTGCTTGCTATTGTGAAAAACCTGGCTCATTGGGGCGTGCGTCCTGGACGCTCTTCCATGGAGCAGTCGGCGCCGCTGCCCAGCGCCTGGGTTCCAGTCGGCAGTGCACCGCACGAGAACATGGCGCACGCCGCGGCCGCAGGCGGCCCTGAGCGCCGTATCAGCTTCTCCCGCAACAGCGGCGCGAGGCGCACAGAAGAACCGAAGCCGCCCCTCTGCCGCATGGGGAAACTCCCTCGCACCGACGAGCTTGGCAAACACGCGTAATTTAGCAATGACCTCAGCAAAAGTCAATGAGAATCTCAGAGATGCAGGTGCCGACAAAAATAGGTCCCCCAACCAGCCTCACCCGGCCAGATCAATTGGACCTCAGGGCCCACAGGGGCTCGCGCCTGCTTGCAGCCCTGGGCCGCACCACAGCAATGCAAGCCCATCGTCGGCAGAAGAGGCCAGTCATGAAAACATATGCTCCATCTCGCTAATCGAACCTAGCAGTTCTGCCCATGGGCCGCAGGGAGTCTCCCCTTTCCCGGCCGCCTGAGGTATGGGGAACTTTGGCATAACTTGGGAGCGCAATGAGCATTACCCCTTGTTTTGTTTCCGGGTATTTCATATATTCCACAGCACCTATCCCGCAGGAGGCATGATGGACTCACGTTGGCCACCAGTCGTCAGCAACGAAGAACAGCTGGAGGATCTACTTTCGGCACCTTCGCCTGAGGTCATCGCCGCCATGGGTGAGCTCAAGGGAGACCTCCTTATTCTGGGCGTGGGTGGTAAAATCGGCCCTTCCCTTGCTCGCATGGCCAAACGGGCCTCAGAGGCCGCCGGGGTAGCCCGCCGGATCATCGGGGTCGCCCTCTTCGAAAGCGACAAAGCACGAGCCGCCCTTGAGCATGACGGTATCGTGAGCATCCATGGCAACCTCCTTGACCGAGCCTTTTTGGAGAGCCTGCCAGATGTTCCCAACGTGCTTTTCTTGGCGGGAATGAAGTTCGGCTCAGTCGACAACCTTCCCCTCACCTGGGCGATCAATTGTTTCCTGCCGGCATTGGTCGCGGAGCGCTACCGTCGGTCGAGGATCGTGGCCTTTTCCACGGGGTGTGTGTACCCGCTCGTGCCCATCGCCAGCGGCGGTTCGCTGGAGACTGATCCTCCGCAACCCGTAGGCGAGTACGCCCAATCCTGTTTGGGACGGGAGCGGATGTTCGAGTACGCTTCGCGCACTCATGGCACACCGGTGACCCTCATTCGCCTGAACTACGCTGTGGAGATGCGCTACGGGGTACTCGTGGACATCGCCCAAAAGGTGTTTGCGGGCGAGCACGTGGACCTGCGCATGGGTCACGTGAACGTTATCTGGCAGGGCGACGTCAACGCCATGGTGCTGCGTTCCCTGGCGTTCTGCCAATCACCTGCGAACATCCTCAATGTGACCGGCCCGGAGACTGTATCGGTGCGCTGGCTGGCGGAACAGTTCGGGGCGCTGTTCGGCAGGGAGCCGTGTTTCCTCAACCAGGAGAGCGATACCGCCCTGCTCAGCAACGCCGCCCGGGCCTTTGGCCTGTTTGGCTACCCGCGGGTGCCGTTGGAGGTGCTAATCCGCTGGACTGCTGACTGGATCGCCAACGGGCGCCCTCTGTTGCACAAGCCCACGCATTTTGAGGTACGAAACGGCAAGTTCTGAGGCAGACTCCCGGTATGGCCTACCCGGCACTCCCTTCGGATCTCGCTGCGGCCTTGCGCGCAGGAATGGTCATTCCCGCTCATCCCTTGGCGCTCACTCGGCAGCGGCGCCTGGACGAGCGACGGCAGCGTGCCCTCACCCGCTACTACCTGGAGGCCGGCGCCGGCGGCGTGGCAGTCGGCGTGCACACCACCCAGTTTGCAATTCGCAAACCCGGGGTGGGTCTGCTGCGGCCAGTGCTCGAACTGGCCAGCGAAGAGGTTGACCGTTACTGCCAGGCACACGGCAGGCCGGTGCTCAAAGTGGCTGGGGTTGTGGGCAAAACTCCGCAGGCAGTGCGCGAGGCGGAACTGGCGCGTGACCTTGGCTACCACGCTGTGCTGCTCAGCCTGGCGGCCCTCAAGCAGGCTTCCAATCGCGAGCTCCTCATCCACTGCCGGAAGGTAGCGGAGGTTATGCCGTTGTTCGGCTTCTACCTGCAGCCGGCTGTGGGTGGTCGCCAATTGGATGTGCATTTTTGGCGAGGCTTTGCCGCCATCGACAACGTGGTCGCTATAAAGATTGCCCCTTTCAACCGCTACCAAACCCTCGATGTAGTTCGCGGCGTAGTGGAGTCCGGACGAAGCGAGGAAATTGCCCTGTACACAGGCAACGACGACAACATCGTGTGCGACCTTTTGACGAGGTTTTCGTTTGCCTGCGGCACCAGCAGAGTAGAAAAGCGCATCGTCGGCGGGCTGCTCGGTCACTGGGCAGTGTGGACCAAGAGGGCTGTCGAGCTTTTTGCGCAGATCAGCAGCGTGGCGCAGAGCGGCGGTCCGATCCCCGCAGAGCTGCTCACCCTCGCTGCGCAGGTCACTGACTGCAATGCTGCCTTTTTCGATGCGGCGCACGGCTTTGCCGGTTGCATCGTTGGTTTGCACGAGGTACTCCGTCGCCAGGGCCTCCTCGAAGGTGTCTGGACCCTTGATCCTGAGGAGCGACTCTCGCCGACGCAAAAGGCTGAAATCGACCGGGTATACGCCACCTACCCGGAATTGAACGACGACAAGTTCGTCGCCGAAAACCTCCACAAGTGGCTGGCATGAGAAGCATGCTGTCACTGCCAAATCTGCGCATTCTGCTATGGAGACCCAGCTATGAACCACGTGTTACGAGTAATCGCTGTGCCACTGCTCGTATCGTCCTGTCTTACTGATCTTGCCACCGCGCGCACCCTGTACGTGGTGACGCGCAGCACCAAGGTTTTCCGCTTGTCCAAACGCGATTTTCCCAGCGTCGGGCTGTTTGCCACACGGGATAATGGCCAGAGCTGGGAGCACTTTGGCTGGCACTACACCAAGTGCTTCTCCGGAGCCACCCTGGTGGCCAATGGGCAGCGGGTGTACTACCTCGCCTGCGGCAACGGCGTGCAAAAGTCGGCAGATGGCGGCCAAAGCTGGACACTGACCACCGGCTGGAACATCACCGAGTGCCTGAAGGTGGTCGTCGACCCGCGCGATAGCGACGTCGTCTACACCGCTTCCGCCTACGGTATTTTCAAAAGCACCGACGGCGGCAAGACGTGGGAGGAGAAAAACCGCGGCTTGGCCAGCACGTTCACTTCGGCGGTGATCATCGACGCAGATGACCATGAGACGCTCTTCTGCGCCACCGAGGCCGGGGTATGCCGGAGCGAGGATAGCGGAGAGCATTGGGAGCCGATTGGCCTGCTTGGACTCGGCGTGCGCACGATTGTGCAGCACCCGGCCAACCATCAGCTCTTGGCCGTCGGCACCGAGGAAGACGGCGTCTGGATCTCTGTGGACCGAGGGGCCAGCTGGCAACCAGCGAACAACGGTCTCACCCACAAGACAGTGTACACTCTGGCCTTTTCTCCCAAGAATGACCAAATCATCTACGCAGGCACGTTCCAGGGCGGGGTCTTCAAGTCCAATGACGGCGGTGCCTCGTGGAAGAGCGTTAACACGGGCCTGCGGGTTCTGGACATCCATGCGGTGCTGGTGGACCCGGACGACGAAAACACCGTCTACCTCGGCACCCTCAATGATGGCGTCTGGTACAGCAATGACGGCGGCTCCCGCTGGCGCTTCATTGGTTTGGAAACAAGTCAGGTCTGGGACATGTTCTTCGAGTGACCCTAATGGCCTTCTACCTGCTTGCATACTGGAGCACAGAGATGACACGACTGCACCTTTCTTTTTGGGGAGCGGTGGCAACAGTGTTGGTCTGCGCATGTTGTCTGGCCTCCACCGCTGAGGACGACTACAAGGGTAGGCTGCGCCAGGTGCTGGCCTGGGCGGACACATGCAAAAGCGAAGGCTTTTTTCTGGCTGCAGCAAAGATTCACAATGGAACGAACAGAGAAGAAGGTTTCCACTCCTTCTCCCGTGCCCTCCGGCGCCTGGAGAAATCCCCCTCTGGAATGTTCGATATCTACAGCCTGATGATAAGCTATCTGGCAGTGCGGCACCAGCTCCCGGACAGCCTCCACCAACAGGTCCGCGATGCGATGCTCACCGCCCGCTTCTACCGCGGGGACACTGAAAACCATCTCACCATGTACTACACAGGGCTTTACCTTGCGGCGCAGGCCTTTCCTGACCTGCCTGCGGAGAGGTGGTACACTGGCAAGTCGGCGGCGGAGAACATGCAAGAGGCGCGCGGGTGGTTGGATTATTGGATGCGGACCACAACCACAATTGGTCAGGGCGAATTTGATTCGCCCACGTACATGGCCTTTTTCCTCGCCCCCATGTTCGGGTTGTACCAATGGGCCGAGGACCCCGTCATGCGGGACAATGCTAAGGCAATGCTGTACTGGCTCATTGCCGATTTTGCCGTGGAACACTTGGAGGGGATGTACGTCGGCGCCCATAGCCGCGAATATCCGGAACGTTTGACCGACAAGACCAACCCCGCATCAGTCATGAACGGCTGGGCGTGGCTCCTGTTCGGACGTACCCCGCCCCACTTCAACGATACGTTGATAGCTGCCGCTCTTAGCGACTTTGTCCTGCCTGAGGTCCTGTACCAGATCGGCACCGACCGCAGCACGCCGTACGTGCACACTGAGACCAAGCGCGTGCGCAACATCATCCGCTTTGGCCCCGAAAAGAATCCGCCGGTCTACAAGTACACGTACATGACCAAGGATTATGCCCTGGGTTCGATGATGGGCGGCGGCATTTTGCAGCCCATTCAACAGCACGTCTGGGACGTGAGCTTTGTCACCAAGAGCCCGCACGCCTCGATCTTCTCTGTGCATCCATACATCGGCGAAGAGGACTTGGGGATGTTCTTCCCCGAAGAGATGAAGTTTGCGCTGGACGAGGTGACACGCTTTCACACCTACTACGGCAGTGAGAACAAGTGGTCATCAAGTTCCCCCTATGAGAAGACGTTCCAGCACAAGAACGCGATCATCGTGCTGTACGATATTCCACCTGGCACCAGATTCCCGCACATCGACGCCTACTTCCCGAAGGACCTCGAGCGGCGGGAAGTGGATCCTTCCGGGTGGATCTTCGCGCAAGGTGGGCGAGCCTACATTGCGTACTTCCCGCTCAAACCCTATGAGTGGATAGAAGAGGCGGCCTGCTACCGACTGCGCAGCTATGCCCTACGCAACGGCTGCGTTGTCGAAGTGGCACAGCAGCAGGACTATCCCTCATTTGAGGCGTTCAAGCAAAGAATCCGCAGCAACACCCTCGTGCGAGATACCTTCGATGCCACTGCAACCGTGAGCTACACCACCTCAGGTGGCGATGTGATGCAATTCGCTTACCACGGCGAGCGACGACTTAACGGCGTACCTGTGGACTTCAGCGAGTACGGGTTGTTCAAGGGGCCGTTTCTCAATGCCGAGCTGGGAAGCAGGCGGCTGTTCATTCAGCACGCCGGCCAGGGCGTAGTGGTGGACATGGCCACTGAGGATCGCGGGCTGATCCTGCCTTTGGTGAGCTGTGCGCGCGCGCCGCATCCGCCAGCCCTGGACGGCTCGCTGGCCGACCCCGTCTGGGACGCAGCACACCCAATAGTTCTGGCCGATGCAATCCAGGGTACCCCTCCTCGCTATCGCACCGAAGTAAGGGTCCTGTACGACGAGACTCACCTTTACGTCGGCTTCCACTGTGAGGACGAGTACGTATGGGGCACGGTCAGCAAGCGCGATGGACCGATCTATGAGGAAGAGTGCCTGGAGGTGTTCTTGAACCCCTCCGGATCGGGGCATCAGTACTACGAAATCAACATCAGTCCGCGGAACGTGGTGTTCGACGCGTGTATTGTGAACGACCGCACGCCGCAGCGGCCTGAGGCCACCTTTAAGAGCCTCAAAGAGTGGGACGCAGAGGGGCTGCGCACTGCGACACGCGTTGACGGCAAGCTCGGGGCCCCTGGGAAGGCGCGTGGATGGACGGCAGAGCTGGCCATTCCCATTGCCCAGCTCTATGGGACGCCCCACCGGCCGGTACAGCCGGGCGATGTATGGCGAGCCAACTTCTATCGCATCGACGCGCCTGAGAAAAAGAGTCAGGAGCCGTATGCCTGGAGCCCTACGGCCCGAAAGGCGTGCCACCTGCCATGGCGGTTCGGTTACCTCACGTTTGAGTAGGCAGAGGTAGGGTGCGCGCGGAGGCCGCCAGCGCAGACTTGCATTAACATCGAGTCGCAATCAACGCACATGGGAGCCGATGGAATCGAGCCCGATTATCTATTTCGACTGCTTTGCCGCCATTGGCCGGCGTGCGGCAAAAGATCCTTCCGCGCCCTGGAGCACCGCCCAGCTGCTGCAGGAGATGGAACGGTGCCAGGTGCACGGCGCATTGGTGTTTGCCCATCAGGCCCGTGAGACGCACCCCGCAGTAGGCAACCCTATAGTCACCGAGGAGTGCAGGCGACACCCCCGCCTATACCCGTGCTGGGTAGCGCTACCGCATCACACCGGTGAGTTCCCCCATCCCGACCAACTCGTCAAGGAGATGGAGGCAGCTGGCGTCCGCGCCGTGAAGATCTTTCCGCGCCTGTTCGAGTTCCGGGTGGATGAGCCCACCTTAGGGCCGCTTCTCTCTTGCTTGGAGGAGGCCGGCATCCTCCTTATGGTCGATGCTGGACGGTACGAAGAGGCGGTGCAGATCGAATGGCAGGAAGTGGAGTGGCTGTGCCGCCGCTTCCCTCGCCTTCATCTCCTGCTGCACAGTGTACGCTGGGAGAGCACGCGCGTGCTTGTCCCCCTGGCCGAACGCTACCCCAATCTCTACTTCGAGTTCTCCAACTACCAGGGCAACCGCATGCTTGAGTTCTGGTGCGCGCGCATCGGCCACGAACGGCTCCTTTTTGGGTCAGAGGCGTTGACCAAGAGCATGGGGGCGGCGCGCGCCTATGTCGACTATGCCGAGCTCACCGACGAGCAGCGCCGGGCGATCGCTGGCGGTAACCTGCAGCGGTTGCTGCGCCTGCCCTCGTTGCCTCCGCCCTATGAGCAAGAGGCCAAGCAAGATGACCGAGTCCTCCAATGCGCTCTGCATGGTGAACCGGTAACCGGCTCGGTGGTCATCGACGCGCATGCTCACATCGTGCAGCCCGGTGGAAGAGGAGCCTCGCGCGTGGCGATGAATCGCGCAGATGCACCGGCAGTGGTCGAACGGAACCGCCGCATCGGAGTCAGCAAGACCTGCGTCAGCGCCTGGACCGCACTCTGGGGCGACTATGAACTCGGCAATCAGGATACCCTTCAGGCCATGCGCGACTTTCCTGAGGAGATTGTAGGCTATGCAGTCCTGGACCCCAACTATGTGACCGACTGGGAGCAGGCGTGCCGCTACTACCATCAGGAATGCGGCTTTTTGGGTATGAAACCCTATTACCCAAGAATGAAGATACCCTACAACGACCCGCTCTTTGCACCGTGGTACCGCTTTGGCAACGAACACAACCTCTTTTGTTTGCTACATTACTCCGACAAGTTCAAGCAAGAGGTAACCGACGTCGCCGCGCAGTACCCCAACATCGCCTTCATCCTTGCCCATTCAGGGACGAGCTGGAAGGTAGCCCGCGAGCATGTAGCTCTTGCCAAGCAGTTTCCGAACATTTTCCTGGAGATAACCTTTACCTCGGTGCTCAACGGGGTGATTGAGTTCATGGCGGGCGAGGTCGGCTCCGAACGCGTGCTCTACGGCTCTGATGCGCCAATGCGCGACCCATATCCGCAGTTCGGCTGGGTGGCGTACGCCAATTTGGCGGAGGAGGACAAGCGAAACATCCTGGGTAGGAATATGCAAAAGATTCTGGCGCGTGTCAGGTTGTAGCTGGGGTCACTGCGTCCGTTGGCGCGATCGGGCTCTTATGTCCGAGGCGCGGTCAAAGATCTCCTCCCTGCTCACGTTGGCGGCCGCCAGCAGCGCAAAAATGTTCTCCTCCGGTGTCTCGGGTGGGATAGTGTGCGATGCGGCCAAAATGTAGCCGCCGCCGTCACGGCTCATTGACTCGATAAGCGCGCGTGTGGACCGGTAGACCTCTTCGGGCGTCCCATAAGGGATGGTGTGCAGATTGTCGAGTCCCCCCATGAAGGCCAATTCCCTGCCGAAATCCTCTTTTAGCTTGTCAGCCTCCATCCCCGGGCATCCGTGTTGGATGGGATTGAGCACATCAACGCCGATCTCGATGAGATCCGGGATGATCTCGCGCAGGGCACCACAGCAGTGGTAGGCCACCCACAATCCCTGCGCCTTCCCGACCGCGATCACGCGCTGGAGGTGCGGCTTAACCAACCGGCGCCAGGTGGTGGGGCTCAGCATCAGACCGCGGTGCGAAGCCACATCGTCGCCGGTCCAGAGCCAATCGAGCGGAAAGCGATCACAGGCCTGCTCGGCCAGCAGCACGGCAAAGTCGGCGCACCGTGCGAGCAGGCTTTCCGCCAGCTCCTGGTCCTCCGCGAGGTCAAGGAAGGCTCGTTCCATGCCCCGCAGCCGGCAGTACATTTCAAACACACACGGCGACACATCGCAACCGATGAAGCTGGCCTCCGCCTGAGAAACGACGGATTCCATTTGCGCCAGGAGCTCCTCGCAATGGGCCAGCGGAAAGACATACTCGCGCACCTCCTCGGCCGTTGCTTTCGCCAGCGGATACCCTTCGGCCTGATTGAACGCGCCCCGCTTGACCCATCGTATCCCCCAGAAATCGACGTGCCAATCCCCCTCATTCTCGTGGGTGATGCCCTCCATGGCGTAGTTGTTGTTCACCCACGCCTGGAGCACATCGTTGCCCATAGCCTCGCCTACGCGCGACGGTGGAATGCCAAGAAGGCGACCCAGTCGCAGGGCTGTCTCTGGGTGATACCACAAAAAGATCGGCACGCGATCGACGGGTTGACGGCGCAGAGCCGCAAGTACTCGTTCTTTGCTGGTCATTGTTTGGTTCGCCGGGGTCTGTGGTGGACTCGGTCTGTTCCTCCTTTCTGCCATTCTTCTGCCACGCGCTCCCATTCCTCATACACGGCGATCACCGTTGCAGGGTTGGCGCCGGCCCCGAACTCCAATTGCGCGATGATGCCACCCGCCGGGTCATATAGATGGCGCGCCACCTCCCGCACCGCTCTTCTCCCCTCCTCCGGGTCCGGGGAAGGCAGAATGTGCTGACGGTCGATCTCGCCCCAGAAGGTGATTTTCCCCTTCACCCGCGCTGCCAAATCAGCCATGTCCATGCAAAAGAGCTGCGAGTTCATGGCGTCCACGCCGATCTCCACCAGGTCGTCAAATATCTCTGCAATGTGGCCGTCGGAGTGCATGAAAGCGAACTTGCCGTAGCCGTGGGAGAACTCGCAATAGTCCCGGTACAAAGGTTTGAAGAGCCGCCGCCACGTCTCCGGGTTGATGAGGAGGCTCTGTTGACTGCCCCAGTCGTCCATCAAGCTGATCGCATCCACGTCGGTGCTCACCCAGAACTGCATTTCGGCCAGGTAAAAGTCGTGGATGAGGTCGAGCAGTTCCACCACCTCCTGGCTGGGATCAGCCATGTCCAGCAGAGCTTGTTCACTGCCGCGGATGAATTGGTACCTCTCCCAGGGCCGAGGGCAGCACCCTGCCATCACGAACTTGTTCGACCGCGCGCAGAACTCGTTCACGACCCTGCGGGCATGATCTTGGTCCTCAGGCAGTATCTCGTAGGGGGGCTTGACCTCCTGCCAGCGGCCGAGTTCCGCCAGCAGGGGCTCCCTGACCTCCCCTTGCACCCCGTCCTGGATGTTGACGAACCGGCACCCCCACTCGTCCACAAAGACGCCTTTCCGGTACATTGCTCCCTTTGCCCTGGGAGAAGGCTTGTAGACGTTAGGGGCCCCGGCAAAGTCGGAGGGGAACCGACGCTGCACCTCTGCGACGGCATCCGGGTAGTGCTCGACCGCCCATGGCAACAGCCACAGGTCTCGAGGGATGCGCTCCGGGTAGTGAAACGTGAGCGCCTTGCGTACGATCTCGCGAGGGACTGTCATCTGTGCCTCTCCAAAAACATGCGCAGAGTTTCTGTGGACAAGAGTGCTGTTTTGTACCAGCTGAGGGCTCTGCGATGTGG
The DNA here is from genome assembly GCA_037445575.1 of bacterium. GTDB lineage: Bacteria > Zhuqueibacterota > Zhuqueibacteria > JANLFK01 > Oleimicrobiaceae > Oleimicrobium. Next base: position 2,986 of record JBBIKH010000018.1, on the reverse strand, counting down.
CTTCACGGCAGCGCTCCCTGCCCGGCGACGCATGCAGTGCGTGTCACGCCCGCCCGTCTTCACCACCCGCGTAGGTCCGAGGATGATTGCGCGGCTGCCGCGCACAGGGCACAACCAGCACCTGCCGCCTGGATAGAGTGTCATAAGCATCACGCGCCTAACCCCAGATCCCTACTCCTGGAGCCCCCACGCGCGAAGCAGGCGCATTACGTGCCAGTACAGCGCAGGCATAGTAAGGCGATGATCGCCCTGCACATAATAGCTCAGCCCTCCATCCCGCACCGTGCGCACCAGCACCGTCTTGTAGGGGCGAAAGTAGTAACGCGGGTCACTCTTCGGCGGCTCGTCGTTCAGTTCCCCGCCGAGAGTCAGGAGGTCGAACACCGCGGTGGCAAAGACCCGGATCTGGGTGCCTCGGCGATGGGCAACATTGCGCGCCATGGACAGTGCCTTCAAAAACACCTCCGGTCCCATCACCGCTGTCCCGTAGTTCAGGAGCACGCCGCCCTCCAGCCGTGAGATCGTGTGCGCGAACACGAGAAAATCAGTGTAGGAAGTTGCCCCCAAGGCAGCGCCGTCGCAATTCGGGTGTTCATGCAAGATGTCGTAGCCGATGCCCACGTGGACCGTCACAGGGATTCGCAAGCGAAAACCCGTGGCCAGGATGCTCACGTCCCGATGCGGAAACTGCTCCTGTTCGATCATCCGGCCGATGGCCTCACCCATCCCGATCCCTTCGCGAGCCCCTTGCACTACGGCATCGTTGATTCTACCGGTCTCCTGCCACAGTCCAAATTGCCCCTCTCTAATGTAGCGCGCCACGCTCTCGGACGTGGCGCCTACCAGCGCGAGCTCAAAGTCGTGGATGGTGACGGCCCCGTTCACCGCCACATGGGTGACGATGCCGCGTTGCATAAGGTCGACCACAAGGCGCGATAGGCCACATTTGACCACATGAGCTCCAAGCATGAGCACCACCTGGGCACCTCCTCGGTAGGCAGTGGCCACTACCCCTGCCACCTTTTCCACCTGCTCGTCATGCAGCTCATCGCGCGCGTCGGCGGGCTGCAGCAGGTCGCCGAGGCGCACCAGGTGCTCCCGTTCTGCGAGGGGCTTGAGCTGAATCTGGCTGCGGTCGAATGTTGGAAAAAGCATACCTCACACCTCTCTGAAGAGAAGGGCCACCAGGGGCTGCCAGCATCTGAAGTCTGGGATGATAATATCGGCCCCGGCCCGGATGAGAACGCTGCGCTTGCGTTGATCAATAGCGCCGGGATTGACCTCGTCGGAGGCCACGCCCACTGCGAGCCCTCCTACCCTCTTGGTATCTTCGATCTCAACGTATCCATCCCCAAAGGTGACCAGCTCCGCGCCCTCCACTTGTTGCTCGGCGAAAATGGAGCGGATGGCCACCATCTTCGCATCCTCGGGCCGCTCGTCGCGGGCACCGTGGATGGCAGCAAAGTAGCTGCTCACTCCCAAGATAGCTGCCTCATGACGCACGTCGGGTTCGTCGGTCCCGGAGGCCAGGTAGCAGCGCACGCCACGGGCCCTCAGTGCCTCCAGCATAGCTACAGCCGCCGGGACCATCATCTGTTCTGGCGGCGTTCGGCCGCTCTCCACTGCCCGCACTCGCCCCTTGATATGCTCCCACAGGCGCCTCAGATACTCCTGTTTGTAGGCAGAAGGCGCTTGCGGCTGTCCACCACGCTTGCGCACCTCGTCCGCCAGGCGCATCATCTGAAAGATTGTCTGCTGGCCGGTGGTCACCGTCACCAGCTCCTCCACAAAACGCTCGAGCTCAGCCCGGGGCTCGCACCGCGGCGTCTGGAGCAAGACCTCGACCATCAAGGGCACCATCACCTGCTGCCACCCCTGTCGCAGCAAGGAAATCGTTCCGTCAAAGTCGAACAGCGCATGGCGAATGGTTCCGCGCAGGCGCTCTGGGTGAATGATCTCTATGCCCTCGATCTCGGCCTTCAGTAGAGGGGGAGCTCCGGGCGCGGTGCCATGGGGCACCATACGCATCGCGGCATTGGGCGAACCGCACAGTTGAAGGCGCCGAGCATGGAGGCCCCCAGCGTTGGTGTAGGAAGTCATCGTCACCATTTGTCGTAGTGCACAAGTTCCGAGAGGGGCTTGCGGACCTTCTCTCGGCGCCCATCCGCAGGGTACCCCAATGGAGTGAATGCTACCGGCTCCACATCCTCAGGAAGGCCCAGGACCTCCCGCGCTGCCGCTGGGTCAAAGGCGGCTACCCAACAGGTGCCCAAACCGAGGTCCGCAGCCGCCAGGATCAGATGGTCCATGGCGATGGTCGCGTCCACATCTGCATAGTTCTTGCCGTCCACGCGCGACCACGCCTTGTCGGGCAATGCACAGACGCCTATCACCAGGGGTGCCTGGGTGAACCAGGGCTTGCTATAGATCCGGCGCAGCTCCGCCTCTCGTCCTCTGGTCTTGATCACGAGCAAGGCGAATGGTTGCCGATTGGCAGCAGAGGGGGCCAAACGCGCTGCCTCCAACACCGCGGCAAGCTTGTCCTCCTCCACGGCACGGTCCTGGTAGGCACGCACACTATAGCGGGCGCGCACCAAAGCAGCAAAGTCCATGGGTGACTCACCTCCTCCTCAAGACGCGGGCGAGCGCGCACATGGCAGCCACGCCCAGCACGACATGGGTTTCAGGTCTCCACGTACAAGCCACGAGACGCGAACACTTCTCGCAGCGCTCTGACGCTCCGCTCCGACGGCGGTTCCAGCCGAGAGGCCCCGTACCGTCTGCCCAGAGCATGGTATTTGTCCGCCGCCAGCTTGTGAAAAGGAAGCAACTCTACGGTCAGCTGTCCCTCCCCCTTGTCAAAGCCACGGCCGGACTCCTTGGCCATGGCATGGAGCACATCGGCAATGGCACGCATATCCTCATCGCCGTCGTTGAAGCCCGGCACCACAGGGACGCGGACGAGTAGGTTTACCTGGGCACGCAT
>JBBIKH010000017.1:0-27637 GCA_037445575.1 bacterium | reverse complement strand
CCGATGTTGCCGGAGGCGCGGTGGCGCTCCACCACGTAGCAACGCAGCAGGTCGCGTTCCGGTTCCGAGACGACCACCCCGTCGCGGGTCGGAGCTTCCTCCACTATGGACTCGGTGACGATCTGGTCCGGCACCAGGCCCATTATCCGGCATCTGGTGCCGCGCGCTGGAATCACGAACTCGCCCCCCTCCAGCCACTTGATGTTCATGGACGCCCGCACCTGCGCCGGGGGCCGCACCGGCATTTCGTAAATAGCCTTGCCGTCCTCAGCAACCAGGCGCCCGTTCTTGAAAACCTTCTTGATGGTAAAGTGCTGAAAGTCGTCAAAGACCACCATATCGGCCGTGCGCCCGGGGGCAATTGCCCCGAGTCGACGCAACCCAAAGTACTCCGCGGTGTTGATGGTGGCCAGCCGGATGGCCGTAACCGGGGGCAACCCCTCGGCAATGGCCACCTTGATCATGTAATTCATGTGCCCCTGTTCCAAAATGTCGTTGGGGTGCCGGTCATCGGTCACGAACATGCAGCGGCGCTCGTTTTCCGGCGTGACCAGGGGCAGCAGGTCGCGCAAGTTCCTGGTGCCGGTCCCCTCCCTGATCATGATGTGCATGCCCAAGCGCAACTTCTCCTGCGCCTCCTCCACCGTCGTGCACTCATGATCGGAGCGAATGCCCATGGCAATATACGTGTTCAGATCCCGGCCGGTCAGGCGCGGCGCGTGCCCGTCGATCCTTTTCTCCTCGACGATCTTCAGCTTGTCCAGCACATCCTCTTCCCCCGCCAGCACCCCTCCGAAATTCATCATTTCGCCCAGGCCCAGAACCCACTTCTCGCGCAGGAAAGGGAAAAGGTCAAAGGCCCGCAACACCGAGCCTGTGGACTCTAAGCTGGTCGAGGGAATGCACGACGGGAGCATAAAAAACACGTTGAGAGGATTGTACTTGCTGGCGTCCATCATGTAGCGGATCCCCTCATGGCCGAGCACGTTGGCGATCTCGTGCGGGTCGGCCACCACCGAAGTGGTGCCCAAGGGGACTACGGCCCTCGCAAACTGCGGCACCTCCACCATGGAGCTCTCGATGTGGATGTGGCCGTCAATGAAACCCGGCGCCAGATACAACCCTTTGAGGTCTATGGTCTCCCGCGCGGGGTAGGTTTGCCCCACGGCCAAAATCGTGTCCCCAAGGACCGCCACGTCCGCCTCGTAGATTTCACCCGACAGCACGTTGACCACCTTGCCATTGCGCAGCAGCAGGTCAGCCGCCACCTCTCCTTTGTGGGCCCTCAGGATCCGCTCGAGGGGTACCATGCGTTTCTCCCTTTCCCAATTCAAAGCTTCTGCAAAAGACGCCGACTCTCCTCTTTGGCCTTCTTGACCACTTCCTCTTCATCCACCACCAGCACGCGTTTGTCCTCCACCAGGATCTTGCCATCCACAATGACGGTCCGCACGTCGCGGCAGGAGCAGGAAAAGACGATCTGTCCGTAAATGTCGTGACCGGGGCAGTTGTGAGGGCGATCAACCTCCACCAACACCAGATCAGCCTTTTTGCCCACTTCAATGCTACCGATTTCCTCGTCCAAACCCAGGGCACGCGCACCACCTAAAGTGGCCATCTCCAAGGCGGCCTGGGCAGAAAGAGCCCCTGCCCCCAGACGTGCGCCCTGAATCAAAGCCGCCATGCGCATCTCCAAGAACGCGTCCAGGTTGTTGTTGCACGCGGCGCCGTCTGCGCCCAGCCCCACATTGATGCCCACCGCTCGCATCTCCGGCACCCTGGCGATGCCCGAACCAAGCTTCAGGTTGGCGGTGGGGCAGTGCAGCACGTGCGTGCCCGTCTCGCGCAGGATCGCCATCTCCTCGTCCTCAAGCCAGATGCAGTGCGCAAGGCAGAGATCTGGGCCGGCCAACCCCAGCTCATGCAGGTAACTGACGTTCCCCTTGCCTGTACTGGCGCGGAGCTGGGCAACCTCCTCCCGGCTCTCGGCCGCGTGGGTGTGCACCTTCACCTTGTGCCGTCGTGCCTCCTCCATCGCCAGCCGATGCAGCTCAGGCGAACTGGAAAGCGCAAAGCGCGGGGCGAACGCATAGCGCAGGCGCCCGTTGGCCGCGCCGTGCCACCGTCGCAACAGGGCCAGGCTGGTGTCCATGGAGGTGGCGAGATCTTCGCGCAGACCCACCGGACAGTCCTGGTCGCAGTCCATCATCGCCTTGCCGCTGGTGGCGCGCAGACCCAACGCCTCCAGCTCGCTGAAGATTACGTCCGTGTGGTGCACGGTCCCCATGTCGAGGATCGAGGTGGTGCCGCCGCGCAGCAGCTCAGCTGCTCCCAAGCGCACGGACGCGCGCATGGAGCTTTCATCGTGGCAGGCCTCCAGAGGCCAGATCCAAGTCTTGAGCCACGGGAGCAGCGGCATTCCATCGCCCACATTGCGGAACAAGGTCTGGCAAAGGTGCACATGGGCCTGCACCAGCCCCGGCAGGAGCGCACACCCCTGGCCGTCAAGTTCCCGCGCACCCCGAGCCTGCACTTTACCCACCGCGGCGATGGTGTTCCCCTTGATGGCAACATCACCTTGCACCACCTCGCGCCCGGCGTTCATGGTGACCACCGTGGCGTTGCGGATCACGATGTCAGGCTCGGCGCTCATCACTGCTCCGCCCTCTCAGCTCTGCCGCAATGGCCAGGATCACTCCTTGCAGAAATTCGTTAACGCGTCCTCGCATCCGGTCGGCAACAGCCGTGACCTCGTCATGCGACAAGGGCTGGGCCGAAAGGCCGGTGGCAAGGTTGGTGATACAGGAGATGCCCAGCACGCGCATCCCTCGCTGGCGCGCCACAATGACCTCAGGGACCGTTGACATGCTTGCGGCGTCGGCGCCAATGCGCCGCAGCATGTTCACCTCCGCTGCGGTCTCGTAGGTGGGCCCAGGAACCCAGCAGAACACGCCTTGCCGCAGGGGCATGCCCAAATCCATGCCCACCTGCCGCGCGATCTCCAAGAAGCGGCGATCGTAGGGCTCGGACATATCCGGGAAGCGTGGGCCCATCTGCTCCTCCGGCGGGCCGATCAGCGGATTGGTGAACCCCAAGTTGATGTGGTCGACGATGAGCATCAGGTCGCCGGGGGAAAAAGCTGGGTTCACGCCCCCCGAGGCAGTAGTTACCACCAAGGCCTTGGTCCCCAGGTGTGCCAGGAGGTGGACGGGATAGCCAACTTGCTGGATGGAATAGCCCTCGTAGTAGTGCACCCGCCCCTGCACAGCCAGCACGCGCACGTCCCCAAGGCGCCCGTACACCCAGCGGCCGGCGTGTCCTGGCACGGTGGAGCGGGGGTAGTGGGGAAGGGAGCTGGTGGCGACGGCGGTGGCATCAGCCAGGGTGTCGGCGAAACTGCCCAGTCCCGAGCCGAGGATAACCGCAACCTCCGGTTCTTCCACCCCGGCGCGGCGGAGCGCAGCCACCGACTCGGCAAGCTTTTCTCGCAATCCTCTGCTCACACTTCCTCTTCCGTTAGAACAGTAGCCCCGCAATGGTTGCTGTCATCCACGACGCCAAAGCGCCGGCGACCATGGCCCGCAAACCAACCCGTGCCAGCTCAGGGCGCCGATTTGGCGCCAGCGCCCCGATGCCCCCGATCTGGATGCCAATCGAGGAAAAGTTCGCAAAGCCGCAGAGCGCGTAGGTGGCAATGAGGATTGCCCTTGGGGAAAGGTCGGCAGCCGCAACGTGTTTGCTCAACTCCGCATAGGCCACGAACTCGTTTGCCGCCACCTTGATCCCCAGGAGGTTGCCCACTGCCGCTGCCTCCTTCCAAGGCACCCCCATCACGAACGCCAGCGGCGCAAAGATGGCACCAAACAGGGCGCGCAGGCTTCCGGGGAAAATGCCCTGAAACTCCTGGCGCGCGACACTGTAGGCCCCTGCCAAGAGACGGCCGTCTATGATCTTGTCCCCAAAGGCGAGGATCACGTCCACCAAGCCGATGAGGGCGATAAAGGCGATGAGCATGGCGCCCACATTTGCCGCCAGCTTCAGCCCGTCGGTCACGCCGCGCGCCGCTGCGTCCAGGAGGTTGTCCCCTTTGGGGATAGGGGGCAGGCGCACATCACCAGCAGTCACCGAATGCTCGGTTTCCGGTAGAAAGATCTTTGCCATCACCAGCGCAGCCGGCGCGGACATGACGCTGGCGGTAATAAGGTAAGAGGGGTTGATGCCCATGCGAATGTAGCCGGCCATCACCCCACCAGCGATGGTCGCAAAGCCGCCTACCATCACCGCGTGCAGCTCCGAGATGGTCAGCCGGTCCAGGAATGGACGAATGAGCAGCGGCGCCTCAGTCTGTCCCACAAACACGTTGGCCGAGCAGGAGAGGGTCTCTGCACCGGAGGTGCCCATGGTCCAGCGCATGAAGCGGGCCATCATCACCACCACCGCCTGCATGACACCAAGGTAGTACAGGATGGACATAACCGCGGAGAAGAAGATGATGGTGGGGAGCACGGAGAAGGCAAACTGGACCCCAAACTGATCGAAGTACTCCGCCTTGGCCAGATTGCCAAAGAGGAAGGTGGCCCCCAGATCACTGAGTTTCAGGAACTTTGCAACCTGGTCGGCAAGCGCCTGCATCACCGCCTGCCCGTAGATACCCCTGTTGATCAGCGCGCCCAAGGCCAGGGTCAGGGTGAGGCCGCTTGCGTAGCGCACGTAGCCCGGACGCTTCGCCACCTGGAGGACGATTGCCGCCACCACCAGAGCGCCTGCCAATGGCAGCGCCACGTGCACTCTGTCCAGGAAATAGGCCATTGCTACCCCGCTGGCACCACCCAGGGCAATCAGCGCAGCCGGCCCAGCAGCTTTGCGCCACTGACCAGGGGTGAGAGCGGTGTCGGTGAACACATAGAGCAGGATCAACACCAGGAATGCATACATCCCTGCCCAACTCAATGGGTTGCGGCTGAGGATAATCACGGCGAAGAGCACCTGCAGGGCGATGCCCCATGTCACCACCCGCAGCCGAATGCGGCGCCGGTTCTTGGAAAAGAGCAGGCCAATCCCAAGAAGCACCGCCAGTCCCAGCAGACCGATCCAGCGCATAGGCGGCCCTCTACTGCTCTTGTGGCGGTTCGAAGCAGCGACGGCAGCGGGCTTCGTAGACGTCTTCGGCGCCCACCAGCACGCGTTCCTTGGCCTTGGTGATACGCTGCGTGCGGTTGGCGGGGTTGCCGCACTTGACGCAGATGGCCAACGTCTTAGTGATGTACTCCGCCACCGCCAGCAGCTGCGGCATCGGCTCAAAAGGCTTGCCGCGGTAGTCTTGGTCCAGACCAGCAACGATCACCCGCTTGCCCTGATTGGCGAGGGTCTCGCAGACGGCCACCAGCTCTTCGTCGAAGAACTGCGCCTCATCGATGCCTACCACCTGGGCGCGCGCCGACTTGGCGAGAATCTCCTCGGCGCTGGACACCGCCGTCGAGGGGATACGCTGTTCGTCATGCGAAACGATGTGGTCGCTGGAATAGCGGTCGTCGATGCGCGGCTTGAAAATAGCCACCTGCTGCCGGGCAATCTGCGCCCGGCGGATGCGGCGGATGAGCTCCTCGGTTTTCCCGCTGAACATTGGCCCACAGATCACCTCGATCCAACCCATGTCGTTCGGAGGACTCGGGAACATGCTGGTTACTCCTTCCTTTCGATCGCCCTCTTCCTTTGCAGTTCATGCTGGATGCGCCGCACCAATTCCCGAACTTCCTGGCCCCCTTCGCCCGAGCCGTTGATCACCACGTCCGCGAACTGCCGCGAAGGTTCCACAAAGAGCTGGTGCATGGGGCGCACAGTCTCGGCAAACTGCTGCACCACCGACTCTGGGGTCCGCCCCCGCACTGCCGTGTCGCGGGCCAGTCGCCGCTGGAGCCGCACTTCCTCCGGCGCATCCACAAAGACGCGCAGATCACACAGTGCCTGCAGGCGGGGGTCATGCAGGACAAGGATTCCTTCCACCAGGATAATTTCGGCGGGTGTGACCGGCACCGTGTGGGGGCTTCTGGTGTGGTGAGCAAAATCGTACACCGGCCTGTGGATGGTCTTCCCTTGCGCGAGCTCGGTCAATTGGCCGACCAGGAGGTCAAAATCGATGGCACTTGGATGGTCAAAGTTGCGGCGCGCCCGCTCGGCAAAGGGCACTGCGCTCAGATCGGCGTAGTACCAATCCTGCTCCAGCACCACGCATCGCTCTCCTCCCAGGGCTTGCCGGAGCTGCCTGGCCAGATGGCCCTTGCCCGAGCCTGAGCCGCCGCCGATTCCCACCACTACCGCTCTGTGGGCGCGGTGCTTCACGGTCACCTCTGGTGCAAGAAGTGATTGTCGAAGGCTTCTGGGAACAGGTCGCGCAGCCGATAGTGCCTTCTCCGCCCCGAGCGCGTGGCGACGATGATTTCAAGCTGCGGCGCATAGTCCCATAAGAGTTGCCGGCAGGCTCCGCATGGCGGGCAAAAGTCCTCCAGGTCGGTGACGATTGCCAGGGTAGTGAACTCGCGACGCCCTTCGGAGATTGCCTTGCCCAGGGCGACGCGCTCGGCACAGATGGTCAGGCCGTAGCTGCTGGATTCCACGTTGCAGCCGGTGTAGATGGTGCCGTCGGTGGCCAGCAGGGCTGCGCCCACGGCAAAGCCCGAATATGGGGCAGCGGCACGCGCTTTGACCTCCATGGCGCGCGCGATCAACTCATCTTCGCGAGATGGCGTCTTGCTCACGCCGCACACCTTTCCGTGGATGAGGCACAATAGCAAGAATCCGAGACCGACTGATCCCGGATTCTCGTCGTCCAGCGTGCGCCAGGCGGGGCGCCCCTCTGCTGGCACTCACCCTCAGAAGGGCAGGTCATCACCCTCAGGGGGCGGTGCGCCGATGTCGGCCACGTCAGCCGCCGGCAACTCGGGCGCAGCTTCCGCTTCCCTCCTGCCCAGGATCTGCATGTTGAGGCCGACGATGTCAGTGGCATAACGTTTGACGCCGTCTTTGTCCTCCCACGACCTGGTCTGCAGGCGCCCTTCCACATAGACCTGCATCCCCTTCTTCAGATACTGGCCCGCTATCTCTGCCAGCTTGCGCCACAGTACGACCCGGTGCCACTCTGTCCGTTCCTGGGTATTGCCCTCGTTGTCCTTCCAGACCTCATTGGTAGCCAGCCGCAGATTGGCCACCGCAGCGCCACTGGGAGTGTAGCGCAGTTCGGGATCGGCCCCCAAGTGGCCGATCAAGATCACCTTGTTCACACCTCGTGATGCCATGGCGAGGCCCCTTTCCTCCTTGGGTTACTGCTGTCACGCCAACTCACCCGCTCCCTCCCGGTGGATTGCACTGAATCATAAGAAAAAAAACCGTAAGAGTCAAGCTCTTTCTTTCCCGCGCGCTGCGGCGTTTCACGGCGGCCCTCTGGTCGGCGGACACAGCGGCTGATATTCCCCTTGATTGTCTGGCGGAATTTTGCTACCTTTAGCTCGCCAATGAGACCGGGGTCGCATGAAGGTCTCGGAGGCCAGACAGTCGTGGGGATGTGGAACGACGCGCACTGCTCCTCCGCGTGGGTTCACCACAGGGGCGGATTTCCCGCCCGGGAGGGTCGCATGCCAGTAAGAGCGCTGAAGGAGTTCCTCGACCGCCAGAAGGTCAAGTACACGACCATCAACCACTCGGCTGCCTACACGGCGCAGGAGATCGCCGCTGCGGCTCACGTGCCGGGCAAGGAGCTGGCCAAAACGGTCGTGGTCAAGATCGACGGCAGGATGGCCTTAGCGGTGCTGCCGGCATCGCAACTCGTCGACTTTGCGCGCCTCAAAGAGCTGGCGGGCGCGAAGAAGGTGGAGTTGGCCTCTGAGCAGGAGTTCAAGGAACTCTTCCCGGAGTGCGAGGTGGGGGCTATGCCCCCCTTCGGCAATCTCTACGGCATGGAAGTCTACGCCGCGCAGAGCCTGGCTGAAGACGAGCAGATCGCCTTCAACGCCGGCTCCCACACGCAGCTGATCCGGTTGGCATACAAGGACTTTGAGCGCCTGGTGCAACCGAAGATCGGCCATTTTTCCGCGCCGTAACCCCCTTCGCCGGCGACACAGGTCAGCTCGTCGCGCAACGCGCGCGTCGACGCCCGGAGCGGAGTCACCGCGTCTTCCACAGACCACTGTGCAGTAGGACAAGGTAGGGAGGGTAGCGAATGACGCTATGATGGGGGAAAAATGGGAGGTGGTTTGCTATGAAACGAGTAGGCGTCTTTATCGACATCCAGAACATCTACATGACCACAAAAACCCGGTTCCAACAGGGCAAGATCAACTTCCGCGTGCTGCGGGACTTTCTTACCCGCGACCACACCGTCACTACCTTCACCGCATTCACCTGTTTCGATCCTGAAAACGGCAGACAACGGGACTTTTTCAATTTATTGGGACTAATCGGCTATCGGGTTGTGGCCAAACCGATCAAGCGCCTTCCCGACGGTTCAAGCAAAGCCACCATGGATCTGGAGATGGCCGTGGAGATTCTCAGCCAGGCCCCACGCCTGGACGAAATCGTATTGGTCACCGGCGACGGCGACTTTGTCGCCCTGGTGAATCATCTCTGCGCCATGGGCAAGGTGGTGAAGGTGGTCGGCCCCGACCAGCTCACTTCTCCGGAGCTGATCCAGGCCTGCCACGAGTTCATGAACCTCCATCAGATCGAAGGCATCCTGGATGTGGAAAGCCGCGGTGAGCGCCGGCCGGTCGAGCCAACGCCCCTGCACGTTGAGGACGACCTGCTGGCTGCTGGCCAGGCTGTCTGGGAGGAGTGAGGCAGCCGGAACAGGCTCCTCTACAACAGAACCACGGCGGCGATGGGGATGACCTCGCGCCAGAGGGTGAAGGCCATCTTCAGCGGCAGGCCGGCCGACCGCACCGGCTTCTGGCTGGGCAAGCCGCATGAGCAGACGTGGCCCATCTACCTCCGTGCTTTCGGTTGCCATGACGAGGAGAGCCTCCGCCGCTTGTTGGGGGACGACTTTCGCTGGATCTGCTTTCAATACACCTGCTACCGACATCCGCAGGGGAAACCCATCTTTGACACGCAACCCCGCGATCGGGGATTGGCCGCAGGCGGGGTCTTTGCCGAGTGCGAGGACCCCGCCGAGGTGGCCTCCTTTTCCTGGCCAGATCCTGAACTCCTCTTTCTGGACGAATGGCTCCAGGCGTTGGAGCATGCCGGCGACGTGTATCGCGCCAGCGGTTTCTGGTGCCCCTTTTTCCACGACGTGGCTGCCTTCTTCGGCATGGAAAACTACTTTGTGAAAATGTACACCCACCCCCAAGTGGTGCACGCCGTAACACGCCGTGTGGTCGACTTTTACTTGGAAGCCAATCGGCGCCTTTTTTCTGAGGCCGGCGACCTGATCGATGGCTTTTTCTTCGGCAACGACTTTGGCTCGCAGCTTGACCTCCTCCTTTCACCGGCGCAATTCGACCAGTTTGTCCTCCCCTACATGCGCGAGCTGGTGAACCAGGCAAAGGCGTGTGGGTACCAGGTGATCCTCCACTCCTGTGGGTCGATCTATAAGGTGCTGCCACGCCTGGTGGAGATGGGCATCGATGCTCTTCATCCCCTGCAGGCGCGGGCGGCGCACATGGATGCCAACTCCCTAGCCCAGGCCTTGAAGGGAAAGATCGCCTTCCTTGGCGGTGTGGACACGCAACAGCTGCTGGTACATGGCTCGCCGGCGGCGGTCAAAGCGGAGGTCTACCGCCTGCGAGAGGTGCTGGGGCCCTGTCTGGTGGTAAGCCCAAGTCACGAGGCGCTCTTGCCCAACGTTCCGCCCGAGAATGTGCTCGCCATGGCCCAGGCGGCAACAGAACCCCAACCGCAGGGAGAGCCTTAGGTGTCCCGAACAATGACCTCCAAGGAGCGCGTTCTCACCGCATTCGCCCATGAGGAGCCGGACCGGGTGCCCATCAACTACGCGGCAAATGCCGGCGTGCAGGCGCGCCTTATGCAGCAGCTGGGGCTGGCTGCCGACGATTGGCCCCATCTGCGCGCCGCGTTGGGGGTGGACTTTCAATGGATCACTGCCCCTTACATCGGGCCGCCCCTTCATCCTCAGGTGCCGGAGCGCCACGTGGATCCGGAGTGGGGCACGCGTACACGCTGGGTGGAACACCCAACAGGGGGCTATTGGGACTTTTGCGACTTTCCGCTGCAAAGGGCGAGCCCTGAGGAGGTGGCCAGATGGCCCATGCCGTCCCCGGACGACTATGACTACTCCCAGGTGCCGATCCAGTGCCGCCATAATCAGCGCTTCTGCCTCTACGTCGGCGGCCCCGGGCTCGGCGACATCATCAACAGCACCACCATGCTGCGCGGCATGGAACAGGCGCTTATCGACTTGGCCACGGACGACCCCGCCGGCATGCTCCTCATCGACCGCCGTTTGGACATCCAGCTTGAGGTGACCAGGCGCACCTTGGAGGCTGCCCGCGGTCTTGTCGACTTTGTATGGATCGGCGAAGACCTCGGCGGACAACATGGCCCGCTCATCAGCCTGGAGCTCTTTCGCAAACAAATCCGTCCTCGGCTCCAACGCTTTGTGGACTTGGCGCATGCCTTTGATCTGCCGGTGATGATCCACTCCTGCGGCTCCAGTAACTGGGCCTTCCCGGACTTTATCGAGATGGGGATCACCGCCGTGGACACCCTGCAGCCGGAGGCGAAAAACATGGCGCCAGCACACCTGAAGGCCACCTTTGGGGAGAAATTGACCTTCCACGGCGCCATTTCCACCGCTGGCCCTGTGGCCAACGGCTCAGTCGAAGAGGTGACCGCGTACTGCCGGGCGGTGTTGGAGGTCATGATGCCCGGCGGGGGGTACTGCTTTGCCCCTGCGCACCAGCTTCAGGACAACACGCCCACGCAGAATGTGCTGGCCATGTACCAGACCGCCCTCACCTACGGCCGCTATCGCTGAGCGCCACCGTGCCGCGGCGAAAATCGCACTTGATAGAGTGGCAGGAGTTTGCTACAATTTCCCAGTTGACAACGCGTGCCGGGTGAGGTACTCATTACTTGCCTTCTGTTCGCATGCCCGAACTGATTTACCTTGACAACGCCGCGACCACCTGGCCCAAGCCTCGGGCTGTGACCAGGGCCATGGCTCGCTTCATGGAGAAGGTGGGCGCCAACCCCGGCAGGTCCGGACATCGCCTGTCGGTGGCAGCGGCGCGCCTCGTATATCAGGCGCGCCAGGAGATCGCCGCGCTACTCGGCTGCGAGGACCCCCTGCGGGTTGTGTTCTGCGCTAACGGCACCGCCGCCTTGAACATGGCGCTGCATGGCTTGCTCAGGCCTGGTGACCACGCGGTGTGCACCAGCATGGAGCACAACTCGGTCATGCGCCCCTTGGGCGCCCTCCAGCAACAAGGGGTGCTGGTCAGCGTCGTGCAGTGCTCATCCGCAGGAGAGCTGCCCGTGGAGGCAGTGGAGCATAGCCTCACCCCGCGCACCAGACTCATTGTCGCCACGCATGGATCCAACGTGGTCGGCACGCTCTTCCCCCTTGCCGAACTTGTGGAGGTGGCCAGGCGGCACGAGGTGCTGCTCCTTGTGGATGCCGCCCAGACCGCCGGCGCCATCCTCATTGACCTGCGGCGTACCCCTGTGGATTTGTTGGCTTTTACAGGGCACAAGGCACTCTTCGGGCCGCCGGGTACTGGTGGGCTCATCATCGGGCCCCGGGTCCCTGTGCAGGAATTTCCGCCTCTTTTCCAGGGGGGCACGGGCAGCCTGTCGGAGTCCGAATACCAGCCGGACTTTTTGCCGGACAAGTACGAGAGTGGTACGCCCAACGTGGTAGGCATTGCCGGCCTTGCCGCAGGAGTGCAGTGGGTGCGCAGGCGCGGGGTGGAGGCGATCAGGGCCCACGAGCAGGCCGTCACGGCCCACCTTCTCTCCGGGCTCAAAGAGTTGGCCGGCGTGACCGTGTACGGGCCAGATGATCCTTCTCGGCGCCTGCCGGTGGTGCTGTTCAATGTGGACGGCCAGGACCCCGCCCTGGGGGCTCACCTCCTGGACAAAAAGTACGGCATCATGTGCCGGCCGGGGCTGCAGTGCGCCCCGGTCGCTCACAAGACGTTGGGCACGTTCCCCAAGGGCGGCGTCCGCTTTAGCTTGAGCGCATTTACCACCCGCAGGCAGGTGGAGCGCGCACTGCGGGCGGTGGCTGTCATTGCCGGACGACGATGAAGACCACCGCCACCATTTTTCTTTTTCCCTCCGTGTCGCACGTTCTGCGCGCCGAGTCGCTGCTCAAAGCCAAAGGGGTGCGCTGCAAGCTGATCCCGGTCCCCAGGAGCGTGAGCTCGGATTGTGGCGTGTGCCTGCGGGTGGCGCGCAAAGACGCCGGCATGGCCGCGGCCGCCCTGCGCGAAGGCGGACTGCCTGTCCTCGGCATACATGAGATCTGAGTAACCCGAAAGGGAACAATCGATGAGCAAGACAGTTGACGCCCGTGGTTTAGCCTGCCCGCAACCGGTGATTCTTGCCAGAAAGGCGCTGCTCGAAGAAGACGAGATCGTCGTCATCGTTGACAATGACACTTCGCGCCACAATGTGACCCGCATGGCGGAAAGGTCCGGGTGCACGGTGACGAGCGAAACACGCGCAGATGGCACTTACCTTCACATTCGCAAGAGCGCGCCGGCAGCGCAGGCACCACAACCCCAGGTCGACGAACCAACACAAGGACCACTCGTCGTGGCCATTTCCCAGGATCGCATGGGCTCCGGAGATCCAGAGCTGGGGGCTGTCCTCATCCGCAGCTTTTTGCACACTCTTAATGAGATCCATCCTCTGCCAAAGATAATGATCTTTTTCAACACCGGCGTTCGTCTGGTGGTGGAGGGCTCGCCAGTACTGGAGGATCTGCAGACGCTGCAACGGCAAGGGGTGCAAATGCTCGCCTGTGGCACCTGCTTGGGCTACTTTGGCCTCAAGGAAAAGCTGGCGGTGGGCGAGGTGTCCAACATGTACACCATCGCCGAGACCCTCTTGGGAGCCGGCAAGGTGGTAACCCTGTAGGAAGGTGTGCCGAGATGAATGCAAAGGTAAGGTTGACTGCTTTGACCTCAGCTGCCGGCTGAGCGGCAAAAACGGGTCCGCAGACCCTGGCGCAGGTGCTGCGCCCCCTTGCCGATCGCTTTCGAAGGGAGGATCATCCCCAGGTGCTGCTGGGGCTGGAGGTGAGCGACGACGCGGCCGTCTACCAGCTCACGCCTGAGCTGGCGGTGATCCTCACGGTGGACTATATTACGCCGATTGTGGACGACCCGTACGACTATGGTGCCATCGCCGCGGCTAACGCCATGAGCGACGTCTACGCCATGGGTGGCGAGGTGAGCTTGGCGCTCAACGTCTGCTGTTTTACCCCTGACCTGCCCGTGGAGATGCTCAGCTCGATTTTGCAGGGAGGCGCCGACAAGGTTGCCGAGGCGGGCGCGGTCATTGCCGGAGGCCATACACTCGACGACAAAGAGCCGAAGTACGGGCTGGCAGACATGGGCCTTGTCCACCCTGCGCGTATCTTCAGCAAAAGCGGCGCCCGCGCGGGCGATGTCCTTTTTCTTACCAAACGCCTCGGCGTGGGCATAGTGGCTACCGCGGCCAAAGCGGACGTGGCTTCCCATGAGCACATGGCCCAGGCAGTGGCCGAGATGAAGCTCTTGAACCGGTTTGCGGGGCGGATGGCCCTCAGTGCTGGCGCGCACGCCTGCACCGACATTACCGGCTTCTCCCTGCTCGGCCACGCGTGCGAAATGGCCGAAAAAAGCCGGGTGCGCCTCCGCTTCTACCTCCACGCCCTCCCGTTCGTCGACGGCGCCACGGACTATGCAGGCCAATGGCTCTTTCCAGGCGGCTCGTGCCGAAACCGCGACTGCTACCGCTCTATGGTGAGCTTCCAGCCCGGCATCGAGGAGGAGCTGCAAATGCTTCTGTTCACCCCCGAGACCTCCGGCGGGCTGCTGATCGCCGTGCCGGAGGAAGGCGCCGAGTCTTTTCTGGAATCCTGTGTGGAGAGGGGCCAGGCCTGCTGGCGCGTGGGCGAAGTCACAGAGGGCACCGGGGTGGAAGTAGTGCCCTGAGCGGCCGCTTCGGCACAGATTGGATCAGAGAGGCCGTCCAAAAGGAGAAACTCAAGGGACCAGCTATGCACTACGCGAAACGAGTAACAATTTTGACCTCGCTTTCCGCGGGCTTGCTTCTTTTACTCGCCACGGCAGCGGGCACAACTTCACGTGCCGCCTCGCACCTAACAATCCGCGCCGGTCTGGCTGACTATCAGGTCTTCCAGCGCGACAGCAGTGGGGCGGCAACGATTACGTTTTCTGCGACGTTGAGCGAGCGGCAAAACGGCACGGTTGAGTGTAGGGTCATCGCCCAGCGCACAGGGGCGGTGGTAGCCGACTGGCACGAGGTGGGTACATGCCAGCGCGGCCAAGTTGAGGCAACCCTGACGCGGTTGACCACCGGCGGACCTTATGCAGTCCAAGTGCGGGTGGTGGCCGGCAATGGTGCAGTCATCGCCGAAAAAGAAGTGCGCCACGTCTTGGTGGGCGACCTGTGGGTGCTGGCAGGCCAGTCCAACATGGAGGGCATCGGTGAGCTGCGCGGCGCTCCGGAGCCGAGCGTTTTGGTCAACAGCTATGGCTTCGACGAGCAGTGGTCGTTTGCGGCTGATCCCCTGCACTGGCTGCTGGACTCGCCGGACCCCGTGCACCATGGCGGTCGCCCGCCAGAAGAGCTCGCCAGGGCCCGGGCCGCAGCGAAGCGCGACCCCCAGACGGGGGCCGGCCTGGCTCTGCCCTTTGCTAAAGAACTGGTAGCCCGCACGGGCGTGCCCATCGGCCTGGTGCCGTGCGCGCATGGAGGGACCTCGATGGAGCAGTGGGATCCTGCCAAAAAGGACCAGGGCGGCGCCTCCCTGTACGGTTCCATGTACCGTCGCTTCTTAGCAGTGGGGGGCAAAGTGCGCGGCGTGCTTTGGTACCAGGGCGAATCCGACGCCAACCAGACTGAGGCCGCGCTCTTCCACGACCGCTTCCTTGCTTTAGTGGCCGCCATCCGTCAGGATTTTGGCGACCCACAGCTGCCGTTCTACTTTGTGCAGCTGGGTAGATACGTCACCGCGCGCGAAAACCCTTACTGGAACGTGATCCGCGAACAGCAGCGGCTTTGTGCCATGGAGCTCGCCCACGCTGGCATGGTCACCGCCATCGACTTGCCACTGGACGATCCGATTCACATCAGCACCAAAGGGCTCGAGCGCCTGGGAAAACGCCTGGCAATGCTCGTGCTGCGCGACCTGTTTGGCCACAGCCAAATCCAGCCGGGGCCTACATTGACCGATATCGAGATTGTGCCTTTCCGTTATCCACGCTATCGACTGACCTTTGCGGGCGTGAACGGCCGACTCTGCAGTCCGCCGGTCCCTTCCGGCTTTTCCATCCGCGACTCCCAGGGACAAGACCTTAGGCTCATCTACAAGGTGGAGCTCGCGGCGACTGAACCGTGCATTGACCTGTACCTCCGCCAAGCGCCTCCGCCCGATGCCCAGCTCTGGTACGGATGGGGTGTGGACCCCCACTGTACGGTGACCGACGAGTTGGACATGGCACTACCAGCGTTTGGCCCTGTGGAGCTAAACCAGGTGGCCCTGCAGACCTTCATTCGGCGCGCCCAGGTTTCGCCGCGCGACGCGTCGCTGCCTGCCCTTCTGCCTCAGGTGGTGGGCCTGGCCTCGGGCCAGCAAGCCACGCTGTTGCCCCTGGTCCGGGAGGTGCTGGCTACCTTCCCCGCGGAGGAGCGCATCCCCCGCCTGCCCTTCCTATTTGCCTTGGGTGACCTCTCCGAGTGGCAGACATACCTGGAGCGGGCGCGCTCCGCCTCGTTGACGGGAAGAAAGGAACTGGCCAAAACTTGGGCCACCAGCGCACACTTCCCGGCCCTCAGCTGCAAGTTCATCAGCACATGGCAGGTGGTCGGCCCATTTGACAATTCCGACGACAAGGGTTTCGATCGCCCCTTTGGCCCAGAGCGATCCGGCCTCACCACTGCCTCCTACGCCGACGGTGTGGGTGGCGCGGTGACCTGGCAGCAGGCCGAGGCAAACCGCGAAGGGTTCCTGGATCTCACGGGCTGCTTCGACGTCAAGACGAATGCCATCGCCTACGCACGGGCCGAGGTCCAGGCTGCCCAAGAGCTCGAGACAGTGCTCCTTCTGGGTAGCGACGACGGCGTGGCGGTGTGCCTCAATGGCCGCTTGGTACACGCTGAGCATGCGCATCGGGCTGCGGCACCTGCGCAGGACCTCGTGGTGGTGCGCCTTGACCAAGGGACCAACACCATCCTCGCCAAGGTGGAGCAGGTGGGGGGTGATTGGGGCCTGTACCTGCAGCTGGTCGATCCCGGGTCCATTTTGAATTACGACTAGGAGAGCGACCCAAAGCCTAACCGGCGGTGCGGCACAAGCGCACGCCGTGCAAAACGGCTTGTTTTTCTGCTCGGTTTTGTGTAAATAGTGGCCTAACGCTCGGCGCCGAACACGGCCATAGCCAATATCAAGCGCGCGCCGTGGCTCGCCACCGTGGACATGGGCTCGTGGCGGGTCCGCGCTTGTGCGCAGCAAGGCGTGCTGCCTTTCGGCTCCGCCGCCAGTCTTACCCGCCTCCCTGACCAGGCGCGGTTGGAATCGGGTACGGTCAAGCCTATGGAGCGGGGCGAGCTTCCCCCGCTGCTTACCGCTTTGGGGACGATCCAAGGTTCATATGCGTCAAGACCGGGTCCTTGGTCGAGCAGCTTGGGCAGCCAATGTACCGCTACCCGGCGGGCGGCGGAGTGGCTGACCTTTGCTGCCCTGTCACCTGGTCTGGGTGCGGGCGTGCCTTTTCTTCCTACGGAGGGGTAATGGCGCCGGTGCTCAACGCCTGGTGCCTACCGAGGCCTCCGCTTGCTCTGGTGGGCATCGGCCCCAGGGCAGAGGCACGAACCGCGGCCGCTCTCGGCTGGATGCGGGCTTCACCATCTTACCCCGCTAAAGGGAGCGGTGGCCACTACGGCACGGTTCTCCTGTGGGCCGAGGCCACGGTTGTAGCCCGATCGTGGAGCGCCGTGCGGCGAGCTTTCCCGCCCGGAGTCCGGCAAACGGATGCGCTGGGCGATGGACAACTGCCAGTGCGGCGCGCCGTCCAGTGACACTGTCTTCGCCGGGAGCGGCCTACGCTTGCGAGCGGTCAGCATGAGGGTACAGTGAGTGCGCACGTTTCAGGAAAACGAAGGAGGAGATTATCATGATCGGTACGCTTAGCCCGGAGATGCTCAACGCCTTTTTAAAGACCATTCCCATCGAGTTTTCTATTGTCGACAAGGACGACAAGGTGGTAGCATGGAACAAGCACCAGACCCGCATCTTCCGCCGCCCTCCAGGCACCATCGGCAAGGATGTTCGCAACTGCCACCCGAAAAAAAGTCTTGCTCTAGTGGAGAAGATACTCGCAGAGATGAAGGCCGGTACCCGCGATAAGGCGCGGTTTTGGATTGACCTCCACGTGGATGGGCACCCGGAACCGCAGAAGATCCTCATCGAGTACTATGCGCTGCGCGATGAGGCGGGCAACTACCTCGGCTGCCTGGAGGCGACCCAGAACATCACCGAACTGCAGGGACTGACCGGAGAGAAGCGACTTCTGGACGAGGCGCCACAGGGGGCCGGGCAATAGCCGGGATGCTTTTCCTTACGGCGGATGAAGGGCAACGTGTATCTCATCATTTCTGTCACCATGGCCGTGGTCCCCTCGCTCTACCTGGTCGGCTACTTCTACCACCAGGACAGACGGCGACCTGAGCCCAAGGGTTTGTTGCTGGCCGCCTTCGCCTTGGGTTTTGCCGCCACTATCCCGGCAGGGCTGCTGGAGGCGGTCTTTTCCCGGCTGGCGGATGTCAGCGTGGCCAGCCCCCTGTTCCGCAAAGCCATAGAGGCCTATCTAGTTGTCGCCCTCCCCGAGGAAGGGCCGAAGCTGGTGGTGGTCATGTGGTGCTGCTACCAACGCCGCGCTTTCGACGAGGTCATGGATGGGATCGTTTACACGGTCGTGGCCAGCTTGGGGTTTGCCTGCCTGGAAAACATTATTTTTGTCGTCGACGCAGGGATGAAGGTGGCGTTGGCGCGCGCGTTCACGGCAGTGCCCATGCACGCCATCGCCTCCGCCGCCATGGGGTATCACCTGGGTCTGTCCCATTTCGCTGCAACTCGGCGCCTGCGCCGGTTGCACATCGCCAAGGGCCTCCTCGCGGCAGTGGCATACCACGGCACGTATGACCTGGTGCTTCTGGCACAACCGCATCTTGGGCGTCATGCCTTTTCCGCGGTGGTGTTGATGGTCATCGTCGGGTACTTTCATGTCCGCTGGCAGATGGGGCAGGCACGGATGTCCGACGTTGCCTCGCAGCGCGTCTGATCGGGAGGAAAAGGAAAGGGAGATGCAGTTTGCGGACAAGTGTGTATTGGTGACCGGGGGCTCGCGCGGTATCGGCCGCGCTGTGTGCCGGGCCTTTGCTGAGGAGGGAGCAAAGGTGGCGGTCAACTTTCGCACCAACCGGGCAGCAGCCGAAGAGTGCCTCGCCGAGCTGCCCGGGGGGCCCCACCTGCTCCTGCAAGCGGACGTGGCGCGCCCAGATGAGGCCCATCGGCTGGTGCAAGAAGTCGTTGCCGCCTTTGGCCGGCTGGATGTCTTGGTGAACAATGTGGGCGGCGCTGGACCTGCCCGTCGCATCACCGAGCTTGCCTACGAGGAGTGGCTGCAAGCCTGGGAGCACATCCTGCGCGCCAATCTCCTGAGCGCCGCCCAGGTAACCTACTGGGCAGTGCAGCAGATGCTGAAACAGGGAGGGGGGCGCATTGTCAATGTCTCCTCCCGTGGCGCCTTCCGCGGCGAGCCGAACAACCCCGCCTATGGCGCTGCCAAAGCAGGACTCAACGCCATGAGCCAATCGTTGGCGGTGGCGCTGGCGCCCCACCACATCTATGTGGCGGTGGTAGCACCTGGCTTTGTGGCAACTGAGGCGGTGGCCCACCGCCTGGAGGGCCCCGAAGGAGAGGAGATCCGCAGGCAGATCCCTTTTGGCAGGGTTGCCCTTCCGGAGGAAGTAGCCCGCGCTGTGCTCTTTCTGGCCGCGCCGGGCAATGAATACCTCACCGGCGCGATCCTGGACGTCAACGGAGCGTCGTACTTGCGAAGCTAGCGGTTCAACGCTACGGGGAACGCCCAAGCAGGGCCTTTTGGCCAATGGCTTCTTGGGGCCGCCACGGCCCCAGCGGGTCTGGGGTGCCGCTGGCAGGAGACGAGAACTTGCACTCAGGTGAAAGGACCGATTATGCGATCCAGCGCAGCAACCAGCGTGCTTTTCCTCGGCTGCCTCTTGCTGTCCTGCTCCTCGAAGCTTCAGCGCATCGTGGAAAAACACGTCGAGGCGCGCGGCGGTTACCAGCGCCTGCAGGCGATCACCTCCAAGCGCATCACCGGCACCATTGTCCGCGGCGAAAGTCGGATGCCTTTTCTCCTTCTCGCCAAGCGCCCGGACCGCGTGCGCCTCAGCTACACCTACGATGGGGGCACCATGGTGGCGGCCTACGACGGCAGGGTCGCCTGGGTCCTGAACCCGGCGCTCGCCGGCGACCAACCGCTGATCATCGAACCTGAGCGGGCCAAAGACCTCATCGCGTTGGCCGACTTTGACGGGCCCCTGGTCGATTATCGCAAGAAAGGGCACCGCCTTCGCCTGGTCGGCGAGGCCTACGTCAAGGGTGCCAAAGCGCATGTGATCGAGGTGACCCTGGCCAACGGCGACGTGCTCCGCGTCTATCTTGACAAGGAGACCCTCCTGGAACGGCGCTGGGACAATGAGGTACTTCGCCAGGGGGCTCTCTGGCGCTCGGAGACGTACTTGGACGACTACCGCCCGGAGCAGGGGCTCATGATAGAGCACTACAAGGAGACCAGGCTCGGAGGCGAGCTGGACAACATTATTATCACCGAGATGGTCGAATTCAACGTCGATTTGCCCGACTCGCTCTTCTCGCCACCTGGTCCACCACAAGCTTTGCCACCCTTCTGAAGCCTCGTCGGCGCGCAGCTTTTGGGCTGAGCTCCAGAATGGCAAAGGCCCCGGACGTGGTTCGTCCGGGGCCTTGCTCCATGGCCAGCGTCTACTTGAGCAACTTCAGCGTGACTTTCGTGTCGGTGCTGACCGCCGAGGTGCCGCTCATCTGGCCTCCGGAGAAGGCGGTCGTGCCCTCGAAGGTGTCCTGGGTGGTGTATTCCACCAGGACGCCCTCCTCGTAGGCAAACCAAGCGTCGCCGACGATCTTGCCGTCGCCCTCGGAGCTCATCTCCCCGCCGCGGCCGGAGCCATGCCCCTCACGGCTGTAGGACGTCTCCGTCTTGATGTGGAGGCACTTGAAGCCGTTTTTCTTCCCTTCTTCCAGCACCGTGTAGGTAGTCTTGCCCTGTTCCCGTTCGCGGCGCATAAAGCCTCCTCCTGGCGGCGGGGTCGTAGAATCGGTGTAGGTCACCGTCCAGGTGTCTCCCACCTGCACAGGGTTTTCCGGCAAGACCAGGAATTTCAGTCCCAACAGCCGCTCCGGGGGACCCATGGGCCCCATGCCCATGCTCGGCCCCCGCTCTCCGCCCCGGCCAGGTCTGGGCAGCTCGTCAATGGGCGTGAACTCCTTCTGCACGCCCAGCTGGTCGATGCACAGCCGCACCCGCTTGCCTTCAAACTCCTTCAAGTCCATGGCGCGGCTTCCCCGCATGCCCTGCATGCTCCCTTCCAGCTTGCGCACGGTCAGAGTGAAGCAGAGCATATCATCCGCACTCTCGGTGCGCAGCTCTGCCTGCATGCTCCTCTGGGAGCTGGTTTGCATGGACTGTCCAGCCCGCTCCATCTCCCGCGTCGCCGTTTCCTTACGCTCATAACGCAGCACCTTGCCCGGTTTGCCCTTGTAGCGCAGCGTGTACGCCTCCTTGGCCAGGCCCACGCTCACTTCGGCTGCTAACCACAGGCAGGCCACAAGGCATACCCCCACGCCTCCCCTGTTCATCGCCTTCATCTCCGTAACCTCCTCAACTGTTATTCACCAGCTCGACCCTCCTTGCGCGGAGGAACTGTTTTGCCCACCAGATGTAAGCTCAGATAAACTTCTCCCGCTTTTGCAACTTCAGCAGGCCGAAGAGTACCGACACCACCGTACCCACCAGCAGATAGAGGCGATTGTTCGCGACCACGCTCGCCCAGATGGCCTCATTGATGTTGCTTGGCACCTGGAACGGGTTAAGAAACAGGTTCCATCTGCTGGTGCGCAGCATGCCGCTGGCAATCCAGAACCCGAGGCCGAGCACCACCATCACCACTGCCGTGCCATTGCCACTCCGCACCAAGGTGGAGACCATGAACGCCAGAGCGCCCAAGAAAAGGACGGGGAACAGGAGTTGGTAGACCATCTCCGGCACGTGCACTCGCACCAAGGCGATGCTACTCACCAGGCTCAGCACCAAAAGCACGGCCACCACGACAACTGCAACTAGGACCAGGCGCACCAGCCACACCTTGTAGCGGTAGTTGGGAATGCCGAAGATGAGCTCGATCATCCGCGCATCCACGTCATTCTGGATGCCGAAGACGGTGGGGTAGAAAATCACCAATAGGCCGGGAAGCAGAAGCAGGTAGTAGACGGTGGCCTCCGTGGGAGGATTCTCCGCAAAAGCGTTGATGAGTGTCACGATGATGTAAAAGGCCAGCGCCGCCATCAGAAAGTAGAAGAATCTGTTGGCAAAGATGATCTTCAGGTTGTAGCGGATCAACCTCACCACCACGTCACCGTACGTGCGCAGCTGGGAACGAAACCTCATGACCGCCTCATTCTGCACTGACCAACACCCTGCTTGCTCCGTCCTGGCGCAAGAGCCAGAGGTAAGCGTCTTCCAGCGAAGGACGCACTGCCACCGCCTCGGGCGTGGGGGGCGTCGGCGCCAGGCAGCGCACTCGGATCTGCGCGCCATCCCGCATATGGTGCACCACCAGCAGTTCACGCCGCAAGGCGTCGAACCGCTCCACCGGCACGTGAAACTGCCACACCCGTCCCTCCGCCAAGCGCGCCATTTCCTGCGGCGCCCCTAAGTAGCACAGCCTGCCGCGATTGAGTACCGCCACCTGGTTGCAAGAGCTGGAGATGTCCTCGATAATGTGCGTGGAAAAGATCACCACTCGCTCTTTGCTCAATTCCACCAACAGGTTGCGGAAGCGGATGCGCTCACGAGGATCAAGACCGGCGGTCGGCTCATCGACCACCAAGATGCGCGGCAGATGCAGCAGGGTTTGAGCAATACCGATGCGCTGCTTCATCCCTCCAGAGAAGGAGCCAATCTTCTCGTCGCGGTGCTCGCTCATGTGCACCGCCGCCAACACGTACTCAACCCGCTGGCGCCTAGCCTCTGCGTCGAGGATATCCTTCAAGATCGCCTGGTAGTCCAGGAACTCGTACGCAGTCATATTCTCATAGGTGCCGAATTCCTGCGGCAGGTAGCCGATCAGCCCCTGCAACTCCTCACGTTTTTCGCTGGCGTCCAGGCCGTTGATCCACACCTTGCCCCGGCTCTGATTGAGCAGACCACAGATGATGCGCATCATGGTCGTCTTGCCGGCGCCGTTGGGGCCCAACAGCCCGAACATGCCACTGCCGATCTCCAGCGACACCTGATCCAGGGCCCGGAATGGTTTGTTCCTCTTCCCGATGAGGGGTATGGCCAGCACCAGACGGTACAAGCCGCGGCGCAACCCGCCAAGGCGCCCGCCGATGCGCGCGATGTTGATTCGCTTCTGGTGAATGCGGGTCGCTAAAGCATGGATGGCCAGTGCCACGTACCAGAGCACGCCCACCACTGCCGCCACGCCGATCCGCTGCCACTTGAGCACAAAGACTATCAGGGACAGCGCAGGAAAACCCCACAGCCACGCGGTGCGCAAATAGCCGCCAAGTGCGCGCATAAATCCGCGTCTGGCCCGGCGGAAGCGGTGGCGCAGGTAGACCTGCACCGGCCCCAGGAGCATCAGCACAGCAAAGTAGAGCAATCCGGACAGAGGCACAAACCAAAAGGCGCTGCCCAGGTAAAAGTAAATGAAATAGACAAAGAAGGCCAGAAGGGGCACCTGCCACACAAATTGGTCAAAGTCCCGCAAAGAGGTAAAGCGCTTGTGCAAGCCAGCCTTCTGGCGAATGAGCTTGCCCTTCTTCCACTCCCGCACAAAGCGCATCTCTTGATCGTAAATCTTAACCAGATTCTGCAGCCGGATAATGATGGGCGCCCCCGGGGCAATCAACTCGCTCCGTGCGCGGCGCAGGCTGGTCATGAGGAAATAAGTAGCCGCAGGGATGAGCAGGAGCACCACCAGCATGTCGATAGCGATCCAGAACAGGCTATCCACGCTGCTCAGGATGAGCCACCCGCCGGCAACTGCAGCCACGGCCTGCGCCACCTTGATGCGCCAGTCCAGGCCTCCGATCCAGCGCAGCAGTGTCTCCATCCCCGCATACATGGTGGGAATGAATACCAAGGTGAGCAAGGTGCTCATGGTCAGACCACCGATCACCGTGATGGCAAAGGGCGCCCCGATGTGGCTCACGTATTCCCCCTTGCCCATGGCCAGCGGGAACATGCCGACGATGGTGGTGATGGCCGTGATCAGGATCGGGCGCACGCGCGCCTGGCCCGCCACCAACAGCGCCCGCGACCGCCGAAAACCGCGGCTGCGCAGGATGCGCGTGTAGTCGATGAGGATAATGCCATTGTTGACCACTATCCCGAAGAGGATCAAAAAGCCGGTCAATGTGTTCGCGTTCAGCAGCGAGTTGCCGGTAGCGATGAGGGCGATAAACGAGCCCACAGCTGCAAAGGGTATGGAAAAGAGCACCACCAACGGCAACCACAGCGACTCGAAGACTGCGGCCAAAATCATGTAGATGAGCAGTACCGCGACCCCGATCAGGTAATAAAACTCGTTCAGCTCCGTCTCTGGCTGTACCATCTCCACCGCAATCCCTGGGGGGATAGTAAGGTTAGCCAAGAGTTCCGCCACCTCGGCTCGCGCCTGTTCGCGCAACGTCTTCGAGGCGTTGACCTCAGGCAAGAAGCTGTAGGTGACCTCGATCTGCTTCTCCTGGTTGACCCGATTGATGGTGGCAAGGCCGGTAGCGTAGACGATTCGGCCTAGCTGCTGGAGCTCATACGTGCCCCCGGTCTGCGAAGGAATGCGCAGGTGACGCAAATCGTCTATGGTCTTGTCCCGTTCCTCTTCGGCGCTGCGAATGGTGATTTCGTATTCGTCCGTGCCCTGTTTGAACTGGAGGCCTGCGGAGAACTCACGTTGAAAGCCTGTCAGCTCCGCGGCAATCGTCGCCGGCGTGACTTCGTACTCGCTCAGCAGCGCCTTGTCAAACACCAGGTGTAGTTCCGGCCGATTCTCCGCTACGTTGACGCGCACCGACTGCACCGACTCCACATTCTGCAGGTAGTAGCGAATGTCCTCGGCCACGTTGCGCATCCGCCCGAAATCAGTGCCCTTGATGACGATGGATTCGCTCTGGGTTCCGATCCCCAGCATGCGTTCGAACGATGCACCCGGGTTCATCCTCCCGCCGCCGCCGCGGAAACGACGACTGGCCCGCGGCTGCTCAAAACTGACCTCCGCCAGGCGAAAATCCCTGACCCGTTCCTGGATGTCGCTCTTGATCTGCGCTAGGGAACGATTCTTGACCTTCTGGTAATCCTTCCGCACCTTGACGGTGACAACCGCCTCTTCCTCATAGATCTTGCTGACGATGTCCTGCTTCTCGGGCAGGTCCTCGATGCGCTTCTCCAACTCACCGGTCACCGCATCCGTGTTCTCCAATGTGGCGCCGCTGGGCATAGTGAGGTAGAGGTTGATGTCGAGCGTCTGCACCTCTCGCGCCACGTTCAAGCTCACCGCCAGCGAGATCAGCACACTTGCCACAAACAGCACAAAGGCGGTGCCGATGGTGCGCACCGGGAAGCGCATACACGACTTGAGCAGGAGTGTGTAGATCTGCAGCAACCGGTTTTTCTGCGAGACAATCCGGAACTGGACGCTGCCACTCACCCTTCCCCGGCTGAGAAAATGGTGAGTGATCATGGGCACCAACAGCAGCGCCACCACCAACGACACCAAGAGGGTGGAGACTACCGAGACCCCGATGTGTCTGCCGAACAGCTTGATAAGAAAGTTGCTGGAGAACACAAACGGCACAAACACCACCACCGTGGTGAGCGTCGCCGCCACGATCGAACGCCATACCTCCTTGGTCCCTTGGGTCACGGCCGCGTCCGCCGGCCGGTGCAGCGCCGCGTGCCGATAGATGTTCTCCAGGACCACCACACTGTTGTCCAACAGCATGCCCACCACCAAGGCCATCCCCACCAGGGTCAGGCTATTGAGGGTGATGCCAAAGGCATAGAAGAAGTTCAGCGCGGTGAAGATGGAGATGGGGATGGCCAGCACGATGGTGACCACCAGACGCAAGTTGCGGAGGAAAAGCCACAGGACCACCACTGCCAGGCAGCCGCCCACCAGCGCCAGCTGGATGATCAGCCTGACGTTGCTCTCCATGTCGTCGGCCACGTTGCTCTGGACGACGATCTCCAGGTCCTGTCCTTTCAGCTCCTGGTTGAGGCGGGCGATGGCCGCCTTGGTGGTATGGGACAAGGAGATGAGATTCGTCTGCGCATCGCGGACCAGCTGTACGGTGACCGCCTCTTTGCCGTTCACGCGGCTGAGCGAGGTCTCTTCTTTGACGCCGACCACCACCTGCGCCAGGTCACGCAGCAGGACCGGGCCCTGCCTGCGCACCACCAGATTCTCCAGGTCGCGCACATCGGTATAGTCGGCAACGACGTTGACAAAGTACTGCTTGTCGCGACCAAAGGCACGTCCCACGAAGGTGCTGGTGCGGCTGTTTTGGCGGATCAGGTTGCGAATTTGCGCCGCGGTGACGCCGTGGGCGCGGCAGGCATCTTGATTGAGGATGATCTCCACGGACTTTTGTCTGCCGCCGGAGACCACCACCGAGGCGATGCCGTCGATCTTCTCCAGCTCCGGCACCACCTCCTCGTCCACCAAATGCCGGATGCGATCCACATCGCCCCCGCCGCGCACCTGGAGCTCCATGAACTGGTTGGCAAGCTGGTCAACGTCCACGCGCACCACCGTGACGTTGAACTCGTCACCGAGGGCGGTCTTGGCCACGTCTACCTTCTCCTGCAGGCGTAGGTAGGCATACTTGAGGTTGGTGCCCTGGGCAAAGTAGACAAAAATCATCCCCCGGCGCGGCTCGGCGTAGGAATCGATCCGCTCCACACCCTGCAAAGCCCCGATGGCGCCTTCCAGCGGAATGAGGGCATGCCGCTCCATGTACGCGGGATCCATGTCAAGCATCCCGGACACCTGGACGATGAGGAAGGGCAGCTCCGCGTTCGGCAGCAGTTCTATGGGCAGTTGCTTGTAGGAGACAATCCCCAACAGGGTCAGTCCCACAAACAACATGCTCACCAGTGTCTTGCGCTTGTAGATGAAACTCACTTTTGCTCTTCCTGCTTCCACCTGTGGGGCGACCAGAGGCGGCGCTGGCCCCGTGAGAGGTTAGCGCGCCAGTTTGGCGCGAAGTTCGTCCAACACCAGATACACGCAGGGGATCACCACCAGGGTCAGTAACGTGGAGGTGAATAGCCCGCCGATGACGGCCAAGGCCATGGGCGCGCGCAGGGCCGCTCCCTCACCAAACCCAAAGGTCAACGGCAGGAGCGCCAAGATGGTCGTGAGGCTGGTCATGATGATCGGCCTGATGCGCCTCCTCCCTGCCTCGACAATGGCCTCGCGCAGGGCGCGCCCCTCTGCCTTCAGTCGGTTGATGGCGTCCACAAGAATGATCGAGTCGTTGACCGCAATACCCGCCAGCATCACAATGCCAATGTAAGCCATGATGTTGAGCGCCTTGCCCAGGACAAAGAAGGTGACAATCGAACCCACCAAGGCCAGCGGCACGCTCAGCATCACCGTGAACGGGTGGATCAGCGACTCGAATTGGCTTGCCAGCACCATATAGACCAGCACTACCGAAAGGATGAGGGCAAAACCCAGATTGCGGAATGCCTCGCTGCGCTTCTGCTCCTCGCCGGTGATGGTCACCGCATAGTCAGCGGGCAGGTCCAGGTGCGCCAGCTCCCCCCGCACTCGCCTCACCACGTGGTCGAACGGCTCGCCCTTCTTGATATGGGCGGTGACGCGGCCAATGCGATTCTGATTGCGGCGATAGACCTCTTTGGGGGCCACCGTCTCCCGAATGGTGGCCACCTCGCTCAGCCGGATCTGTTGCCCACCACTGGTGAGGAGCAGGTCGCGCAGTTGTCCCACTCCCACCTTGGGCAGGTGCAGGGTGATATCCTGCATCTCGCCACCGCTCTCCCACGTGCCGCTCTCTTTGCCCATGAGCTGGTCCCGC